>JASHSL010000286.1 GCA_030040855.1 Terriglobales bacterium | reverse complement strand
CGAGCAGACCGGCAATCACGAAACTCTGACCATCCTGCAGCTCAAATTCGGTTTCCGCCTTCCGCGTGCTCAAGGCAGGCACGGTAAAACCGGAGATCTGCAAGGCATTGGTAAAATCCAAGGTGCTTACCTCGGGGGTCACCTTCAGGTGGATGTTGCCGTTGGGCATGATCACCGGGAGGAAGTTGAGCTTCACCCCAAAATCCTTGAAGGAAATCGTGACCGCGGTAAATCCCTGGCCCGGCTGCACCATGGGGAAGGGAAACTGGCCTCCGGCCAAAAAGCTGGCCTCTTTGCCGTTCACCGCAATCAGATTCGGCTCCGCCAGGATTTGCAGCAAGCTCTTGCTCTGCAGCGCCTCAATAACGGCGCCAAAGTTGAGGTCGGTGCGAAAGAGAAACAGATTCAACGGGTTGGTGATGTTGATGGTCGGGGCTATCGGAGCGCTTGATGTGGTAGTGGTCACGCCGGTTGCCGTCGTGCTCGAGGTTGTGGAACTGGTGGAGACGGTGGCGCCACCATACTGTCCGGTGCTCGAAATGGCCGTCGTGTTCCCCGCCTTCGGGACAAAGAAATTTGCGCCCAGTTGCAGGGCGGCGCTTCGGTCGACTTCGGCGAACTTCACTTGCAGGAGAACTTCCTCCGCCCCCACCGGACCGAAGGTGAGTACGTTGACCACGTTCCCCTTGGCGTAGGCCTCGGCGATCTGGCCCGCCCGCTTGGCCACATCCTCGGTGGACACATGACCGGAAAGCACAACTGCGGAACGCGACGGGGTTACCGTGATCTGCTCCTCGGGGAACACGTGACGCTCTTCCTCGACGAGGGAGCTTACATCAACATCCACCCGCAGATCAAAGCTGCGCGACCGCTCGAGCTCGTCCCAGATCAGCAGCGAAACCTCACCCGGTGAACGCCCGTGCACCAGAATCTGGGTTGGCGTGATCGGAGTGGGATCCGCAATGGCAGGATCGGTGACCGAAATTCGCTTGATGCGCTCGGTGGTATTGATGAGGAGCGACTTGCCCACCATGACCCGCAAGGGCGCGGCGCCCGAGCCCTCCGGCGCGACCTGCGCGCTGGCCGATGGACCGCTAGTCTGGGGTTGCGCCGGCTGCTGGGCCTCGCTGACGGTTGTCGAGGGTGGAGAGAGTAGCAACAGAAGCAGGCATAGTGGAGCGCTCCACCGGATGTGGGTTTCCATTTCTTCGCTTTCCCCTCCGCGGGAGCGGACCGCCATAGCTCTTGATCGCAACGCGCCTCTCGTCAGAAGCTGTCTTTTTCCAGCTTGGTCCCTTTGTAAATTTCAATCGTGAACGGGGCGTTCGGTACCACGGCTGGAGCAGGGGCCGCAACCGGCTTTACTTTCGGCCGGGGAGCCGCCGGGCGCACCGGTTCCGGAACACCCTTGTACAGCAGATCGGCCCGCGCTGCCATCAGGTCCTGTTGCCTTGTATCCAAGGGGTTGCGCAGCGCCAATTGAATACGGCCCTGATTGCTCGCCAGGGTCAGTTTTTGGGCGTCATCGGGCGAAACCAGCAGGGTTATGACCGAAGCTGAGACGGGTTCCCCACCCCCCGCGGCGCGTTCGAGCCTGGTGCCGTTCGCCAGCACGGCCACGTTCTCTAGTACCGTGGTGGTCTGCGTTTGGTTCGAACCTTGGGGCTCGCCGGTCAGCAGCACATCGACCCGTGTGCCCGGCAAAACAAAGCCCGACACAGAACTGGTGTCGTTGACCCGTACCGACACAGCCCGCATGCCGGGGGGAATCAGCGACGGTAACCCGTAGCCCGCATTTTCACCGGCCAGCTTGCTGCTCAGCATCCATTCACCCCGGAAAATCGGCTGAATCACGCCGCGACCGATCAATTTGTCCCGACGATGAAACACACCTGCGGGCAGAACGCTCGAGGGGAAATGGGCGTACTTAATATCCTTATCCTCGATTTTCGTTCCCACCTGCAGGTCGTCAGTGGCGACGAAGACGTCTTCCCCGGGTGCGGCCTTTTCTCGGCCGCCCTGGAGATTGTGATACACCAGGAAACTGACGCCTGCGCCCATAACCAACGCAATGAATCCGATCATCAGCAGCCGGTTCCGATTCATTCCTGTTCCTCAATCACCTCGCCACCTAGCGTGCGAGTCACACAAACGATTCCGCTTGTCTCGATGATCTTGGCTGCCCAGCGCATCTTATTGCCCGAGCGAGCTTGCCACAGACGAGAAGACGTTGTTGGCGTTACCTCCGATGAGCCGAATCGTGCCCACCACAATCACCAGAATGACGGCCAGCATGACTGCATATTCCGCAATGTCCTGCGCCTCCACATCCGACCACAAACGGCGGAAAACCTGGGTATTCATGTTCTTCTCCATTTACGGCCGCCGGTAACCACCTCAGGCCAGGCAAATGGGACATTTGCGGGCTCCGGAGCCGTTGGGCTGAATGTTGCTTGCACTTTGTGAATCAACAGCTTGCGAAGGAAAAGGGTCAGCGAACAATCCCGCTTCCTTGCCCCATCATACTCCGAGCCCAGTTGGTCGGAGCGACTATTTCTTGCCGCCAGCGGGGGCCCGCAGCCTAACTTTCCAGGTAACATTAGTTTCTCAGATACGGTTGGGGTTAGGTCAAGAAACTAAAGTTTGCCTCCTCAAAGGGCTGGCGGCCACAAACCGGGCTTCCCCGGGGCCATGCTGCCCGGCCGTCCAGCCGACGCCTGCGACGCCCTTTCCCCCGGCGGGAGGGCAGACATTGATCGCGAGCAGCCGCGAAGGATCGCCCCCCGGCCGACGATCAAGTGGGGAAGTTAGGACCCGAGCCTGTCCCGGGCTGTGGGAAAGTCGACTATCGAAGCCGAGTGAGCACGGTGGCCTGAGGATCGGAAAACACCACTTTCCACCCCGGCAAACTCGACAGGGCAGTCACTAGAGGCGCATCCGGGGGCGAGACCACGGTTTCGATTCCCCATCGTTCGAGCCCAGACCGCCAAGCACTGCCGCGCAGGTAGTAGGTCGACGCGAATTCCTGCAAAAACGAATCTCCATAGACATCCGCCCGCCCGTCGATATAGACCCGGTAGCGCGGATAGAGCCGCCAAATGAAATACCCTCCCCAGTTATAGTGGTTCATGAGCGGAGCCGGAGTTCGGGCAACCTCGAGGAACCGAACCGCGGCGGCAGGGAATTCCTTAGCCTCCATTGCGCCTTGCCGCGACACCACGGTCGCGACGCGCACCGTCACAAACCCCAGCAAGGCACAGAGCACAAGCAAGTTCACGATCAGCTTCCTCTGCGTCAGGGGCGAGGGATGGTCGAACGGCAAGGCCTTCATCTGCTCGAATCGCGCCTGGAGGACGGCGCTGAGCAAGGGTACTGCCGCCAGCGCGAAGATTGGGACATGACGCACGGACCGCAGTGCCGCACCTAGGGTGAAGGCCAGCAAGAGAAGCTCTCGAGCGCGCAATCTTCGAGGGGACAAGGCCGGAACCGCCAGGCAGGCGAGCACCAAGCAGAGTGCCGGCAGGTACTTGAGTTGGTGGAAATCCGGCGACTGCCATTCCCCGATGTAGGCGAGCATGGCGCGGGAGTGTACAGTCTGTAACGGGTAGCGATACATGGCGGTTCCGTAAGGGCCCAGAGGAACGACGGCAATCGAAGCGACGGTGACTGCCGCGAGCGTCTTCAGCCGCGCGCTCGCGTCGGGCTTCGGCGGCTGACCCCAGGCAAGTTCGACCGCTTCTCCGAGCAAAAAGATGAGCAGAAATGCAACGCCCAGGGCGTATCCGGCATGAAGATTGACCCAGAGCAGCATGAGAGGCGGGGTCCACCACAGCCGGCGCACCTGCTGGTCGGAGCGCTCCAGAATGAACAGCAGCAGGCTGGCGAGAAACAGGGTGAACATTTGGGGACGCACTCCCCAGCTGGGTACCGATGCGATGGCTCCCCAAACCGTCATCGTCCCCGCGACATAAGGCTTTCCCTTCGATCGCAGGAACACGAAGAAGAATGCGAAGCTGATGAGAGCGGCAAAGGCCGCAATCAGCCCGCCCCAGCCTACCGACTTATACAAGCCGAAGATGAGAATCTGAGACAGCCACTCATGGTCGATCCAAGGCTGCCCAAACTTGGTGAACGAGTACGGGTCGGCGTGAAAGAGCCTGTGATTTTCCACTATCAGCTGACCCGTGCGTAGGTGCCACCAGAGGTCGGGATCGGTCGCATTGCGAAATCCTAGCCCGAAAATGCCGAGCGTAAACACCACCACAAACAGCCGCCTGGTCTCGAAAATCGTTTTCACGATGGCACGATCATACGCGAAGATCGCGGTTCTTAGAGGTTGGTCCTAAAGCTCCGGAACCACGGACGCTCCCGCTGCGGCGTCCTGTTGTCGCCGGTACGCCGGCGATTTTTCATCCCTGTCCAAAACCGAACGCTGAAGGTAAAATCAGCGCCAATGCATGGTGGCCCCCTGCTTCTCGGGCATCGCGGTGCCCGCGCCTCTCGTACGGTCGCCGAGAACACGCTTCCTTCCTTTGCTTTGGCTCTCGAACATGGCTGCGATGGTTTTGAATTCGATGTGCGTTTGTCTGGATCCGGACGCGCTGTCATCAGCCACGATGACGAAGTCCAGGGGCTGAGCCTATCGACGACAACTCTCGACGAACAGTTGCAGTTGCCCGTTCTGCGCCAGGTCTTGGAGCTTTATGGCAAACGAGCTTTCCTCGATATCGAGCTCAAGGTAGCAGGACTAGAATCCGAAGTGCTGCGCTCTCTGCGCCAGCACCCGCCCGAGCGAGGTTATGTGGTTTCTTCCTTCCTGCCCGAGGTATTAGTTGCGCTGCACGCGCAAAACAGCTCCCTCCCTCTGGGCATCATCTGCGACGACCGGAAACAGCTCAAGCGCTGGCCGGATCTGCCGGTGAGCTATGTGATTCCTCATCATTCGATGATTAGCAAAAAACTGCTGGATGCGGTGCACAGAGCCGACAAGACGCTGTTGGCCTGGACCGTCAATGACAGAGATACCATGCTGCGCCTGGGGAACTGGGGAGTTAACGGGATTATCTCCGATGACACCCAATTGCTGGTTCGGACATTGCGCTGATCGAATGCCTTGCTGCGCCCAGTCGGCCGCACGGCTGCTCGCTAAACGAGGATACTGCCTCGAGCGCTCCTGCGCTGAAGGCGATATGCCGCCCGAAGCCCACATTCGCCTGTTTCAACGGCTTCCTAGAGCCGGATCTCTGGATTTCAGGCTGCGTGGTTCAGGTATCGGGAACAGAGGGCGCGTGGTGATCTGGGACCGTCTGCGGGAGTTGCCGAAAAAAAGAAGCTATCGCAGGGCGACATCGAGAAACGGACCAGGCTACTGGCTGCTATATCTCACGCGTCGAATACGTCCACACGGTGCCCACAGTGGAGACGCTCGAGGAGGGGGCGCGGACACTGCAAGGCACGCCGAAGCAACCGCGCTGGGGACATTTTGTATTGCACCCCCGCTTGATTTTTTATGTTTTTGCAGCCAACGTAGTTGGTGAATCGAGATCGCCGAACTGATTTTAGTCTCGCTCGGAGGTGCACACTTGCCTGTCGTCGACAAGGGATACCTGCCGCTCGGAGCGTGGAACAACCTCTACCTTGTCACCTCCGCAGCCGCCGCGACGCTCGTCGGACTGCTCTTCGTAGTCATAACCCTGGCCGCGGAGCGACAGCCGCCGAGCGAGGCCAAGCGGATCCGCATCTACCTGACCCCCACGGTGGTCTACTTCGCATCGGTTCTGCTGCTCGCCGGCGTGCTCACGTTCCCCACGCAGTCGCGACTCTCGGCCACGCTGTGCTCGTGCGGGGAGGGCGCGGCCGGCATCTTGTACGCGCTGTCGTTGCTGCGAGGCAGACCGCTGGGCGGACGCTTCCGCGTGCGTGGAGACGCGTGGCCCTACTCGCTGCTGCCGGCCGCCGCTTTCGGCTTGCTCGTCGCCGGCGGAGCGGCCGTGTTCGAATTGAACCCTGACAGGGGGCTTACCCTGGTGGCGGTCTCGATGCTGGCGCTGCTCGCTCTTGCGCTTCGCAACTCCTGGTCAATCGCCGTGACCGTCATTTCGCCTCCCCCGGGGGATGGCACGTCACGCTGAAAATCGAAGGCTATGTCTTCAGAATCCGAATGAGTTGGGCGACGGTCTATTCCAGTTTCGGTGCGCTGATATGGCGCCAGGACGAGTGCGGGTCGGCGCTTTGTTTGG
>JASHSL010000285.1 GCA_030040855.1 Terriglobales bacterium | reverse complement strand
TCGAGCTGTTGACCGCGGGTCCGGCGCGCGTGCTCAACCTGCGCGGCCGGGGTACGCTCGTACCGGGCAGCTGGGGCGATGTGACTATCTTTGACCCGCGGCAGCGTTGGACCTTCGAAGCCGCGAAGTCGCGATCCAAATCCTCGAATACCCCCTTTGACGGGTGGAAACTCACCGGCAAGGTCGTGGCCACGATCGTGAGGGGAAGGATCGTCTACCGCGCAAGCTAGGGCTGAGCTTGGTGATTCCGCCAACCAACCTGGGAATCGGTTAAGCGCCTAAAATTCCCATCCGTTTTCCCACCCGTGCGAGCACCTCAAGCGCCCGCTCTAACTGTTCCTTGCTATGGGTGGCAGTCATGATGGTGCGAATGCGGGCCTTGCCCTCGGGTACGGTAGGGAAAGCAATGCCGGTGCCCATCACGCCCTCTTCAAACAGCGCGCGCGAAAAATCCATGGTGAGTTTGCCCTCGCCGAGAATGATGGGCGTGATGGGCGTCTCGCTGGCGGGGGTGCTCTTACCGCCAATGTCGAAGCCGATCAGGCCGAGCTCTTTTTTCCAGAAGCGGGTGTTCTCCCAGAGTTTGTCGACCCGCTCCGGCTCTTGTTCGAGAACGTCGAAGGCGGCGATGCAGCTGGCGGCCACCGACGGCGGGTGTGACGTCGAAAATAGAAAGGGCCGCGCCCGGTGGTAGAGAAAATCGATCAGGTCACGTGTCCCGCAAACGTAGCCCCCCAGAGCTCCAATCGCTTTCGATAAAGTTCCAACTTGAATATCGACCCGGCCATGTACTTGAAAGTGATCAATGGTGCCACGACCGTTGCGGCCCATCACGCCCGAAGCATGGGCGTCATCGACCATCATGATCGCGCCGTACTTTTCCGCCAAATCACACAAGCCGGGCAGCGGTCCGAGATCGCCATCCATCGAAAACACCCCGTCGCTGATCAGCAGTTTCTTGCCCGGCTGGTCCTTCACGCTGGCCAGCTGCTCCTCGGCGTGGGAAAGATCCTTGTGGTTGAAGACCAGGATCTTGGCGCGCGACAGGCGCGCCCCGTCGATGATCGAAGCGTGGTTGAGCTGGTCGGAGATGATGAAATCGTCCTTGCCGAGCACCGCCGAGACCGTTCCTGCGTTGGCGGCGAATCCGGACGGAAAGACGACCGAGGCCTCGACCTTCTTAAAACGCGCAATCTTCTCCTCGAGTTCCATGTGAAGCTTCATGGTGCCGGCGATCGTGCGCACCGCCCCGGAGCCGACGCCGTAGGTGCGAATCGCAAGCAGCGCGGCTTCGCGCAACTTGGGATGGGTGGTCAGACCGAGATAGTTGTTCGACGCCAAATTGATGACACGCTTGCCATCGAAGTGGCAAATCGGCGCCTGCTCGTCCTCGAGCACCCGCAAGCGAAAATAGGTGCCTTTGGCTTTAAGATCGTTCAATTGGCCGGTAAGGTAGGAGAGAGGATTCGTGCGGGTTAAGGTAGCCATCATGGTCTCCGGAAGTTGGCGCTTCGCGAGTCTAGGCAAACTCAGTGTATTCTTCCGCTTCCGGTTTCTGGAAGGCTCCGCCGAAAGTGCTGGCCGGTCTTAAGCCGGGAAGCGAGCCGGGCTGTGGGCGTCAATCGTCATCCGGTTCCGCCGCCGATACCGGCTGTGGAGGCAAGGACTCGGCCGATCCCGCCGCCTCGGACTGCCCCGGCGTCGAAGCCGCCGGCTGCGACTCGGTGTCGGAGGCCACCGTGCGAGCGCCGGCGTTCGGGTCCAGAAATTTTGCGCTATTGAGCAAGGGACGACCCAAGGACGGGTTGTAACCGGTCCAGGCACCGTCCACTGCGGCTTCCCGTTCGAAGTGGGCGCGCATGGCCTCCATCTTAGAATCGAGATCGTCAAGATAGTGCAACATCAAGGCCTCGGGGAACATGGGCAACTTCGGAGAACCGAATTCATACTGGCCGTGATGGCTGATGATGAGGTGCTCGACCAGCAGCTTGAGATCCTCGGGAAACCCCGGCAACTGGGCCAGCTTGGCTTGCAGCATTTCGAGCTCGATGATCATATGTCCGAGCAGCTGCCCGCGGGTCGTATAGGAAAAGGTGCGATTGTAGTTGAGCTCATAAATCTTCCCGATGTCGTGCAGGAAAGCGCCGGTCAGGAGCAAATCGCGATTGATCTGCGGATAGTTGCGGCAAACCAGATCGCAGCAGCGCGCAAGCGAGACCACGTGATCGAGCAGACCGCCAAGATAGGCGTGGTGCAAGGCCTTGGCCGCGGGAGCGTTGCGGTAGGCTTCGGCAATCTCCGGGTCGGCCATGAAGGCTTCGACGAGCGCCTTGAGGTGCGGATTCTGAAAAGAAGCCACGAAACCAGCCAGCACTTGCCAAAGCTCGCCAATGTCCTTGGTGGTTTTCGACAGATAGTCGGAGAAGTCGATTTCCGATTCGGCGAGTTTGCGGAGCTTATGAATCGTCAGCTGAAAGCGGTGCTTGTAGCGGTTCAGCAGCCCTTTGACCTTGATGAAATCTTCCTGTTCGAAGGCCTCGAGGCAGCCGTCAACGTTGTCCCACATCTTGGCTTCGATCTGGCCGGTGCGGTCCCCCAGGATCAGGGCAAGATAGGGTTCGCCGCTCTTCTTGGGCTTGATCTGCTTGGAAATCACCACAAAGCTGGAGGTGATGACTTTGTTCTCATGCTGGCCGCAGTCGGAGAGGAAGAAATCCTTCATGGGGAACCTGCGAGCGAGGCGAGCGCGGTGCGGCACCAGCCCCGCTTCGATCCCAAGCTTAAACTAAAACAAACCTAACTTCTTCTTCTTTTTGAGAGGCTTGGCCTTGTCATCTTTGGCAGCCGTTTCAATGGGCTTGGTCTGGTTGGGGCTTGCGCCGGTATCGACGTAGCCAGGTTTGATATCGATGAAGGCGTCCTCGCGCAGCTTGGTGAGATACTCGCGCAGGGCGGGCTGCAGCTTCTGCATGTACAGGGCGTCCTGAATTCGCTGTTCAATCTTATTGAGCGGCGGCACGCCAGCCTCGATATGCTCGGTAACCTTCAGGATGATGAATCCCTGCCTGGTGCGGATGACGTCGGAAACCTCGCCCGGCTTCATGGCGAAAGTTTTGTCTTCCAGCTCTTTGGCCAAAGTTCCGCGCTTGAAATTGCCCAGGTCGCCGCCCTGGGCGGCACTCGGCCCGTCGGACTCTTTCTTGGCGACGTCTTCAAACTTGGCACCCTTTTTGATCTCCTCGAGCAGGCGGTTTGTCTTCTCCTGGGCGGCGGCAAGGATGGCGGCGTCGTCGCGGGGGTCTTGGGGCTTCTTTTCCGTCGAAACTAGGATTTCGCTGATGCGGACCATCTCGGCTTGATCGAGGTCGGCCTGGTGCTCTTCATAAAAGTTTTCTTCTTCTTCCTTGCTGAAGGTGATCCGCCCGCCCACTTCTCGGCCGATCACTTGCTGGGTGATGATCTGGTTGCGCAAGTTCTGCTTAAAGTCCTCGAAAGAGACGCCCTGGGCCTGGGCCGCTTTTTCCAGGTCTTCCATGCTCTCCAGGTTCATATCCTTGCGCATCTGATCCAGTTTTTTGACCAGCTCGGTGTCCGCGGTAATGCCGAGCTCCTTGCCTTTGGCCAGCAAGAGTTGCTGATCGATCAAGTCGCGAAGCACATCCTTCTCGCGGTCGGCCACAATTCTGTCGGCATTGACCGGGTCCTGCTGTTGCGCTTCTTTCCGCAACTCTTCTTCGCTGCGCAAATATTCGCTGCGGGTGATAATTTGGTTGTCGACCCGCGCTACAATCTCCTCGATGACCTGATCGTCGCCGTAACTGGCCAGCGAGACCAGAAGCAAGGCAAGCGAGAATAGGGGTAAGCGTATCCGCATACGAATTTCCGTCTTGCCCCCCGGGCTGATGCCCGAGGGGCGGCTCAACTTCTTGATTGTACTTCCTGCTGCCGGTTGCAGCTAGTCCTCACCCGGTTATGCTGGTTGGCCCAGAGTCAAGGTGCGCGGGGAGGAGCGGAGAACGGGACATGCAATGGATTTCACGCTTTGTGGTGGCGGTACTCGTGTTGGGAGCCCTGGCGGGTTCGGCTCCGGTCAAGAAGGCCGGAGTGCCCGATCTCGAGCAACTCGAGAGGATGACGGCGCGCTTTGTGCCCACGCCCATTCGGGTGGATACATCGAAGCTGTCCCCCGGTGACCAGCGGGCGCTGGTAAAGCTGATTGAAGCCGCACGTGTCCTGAACCGGGTGTTCATGGGGCAATTGTGGAGTGGGAATCTGGAACTCTATGCTCGCCTCGAGAAGGACACCACTGCCCTGGGGAAGGCGCGGCGCGACTATTTCTGGCTAAACAAGGGGCCGTGGTCGGACATTGATGACTATCAGGCCTTTATTCCCGGCGTGCCTGCGCGAAAACCTCTGGGAGCGAATTTCTATCCCGAGGCCATGACCAAGGAAATTTTTGAGCAATGGGTGGCGCAGCTGCCGGCTGAAGAACAGCGGCAGGCGAAGGGTTTCTTCACGGTGATTCGCACCAAAGGGAGCATGCCGCCCGCGACCAATAGCCTGTTCTCGGTGGCCTACAGCCAGGAATATATGGATGATCTCACGCGCTCGGCCGGTTTGCTGCGCGAGGCGGCATCCCTCACGGATAATGACTCGCTCAAAAAGTTTCTCAATCTCCGCGCCGATGCCTTCCTTTCGAACGACTACTATGAAAGCGACCTGGCATGGATGGATCTGGATGCCCCGCTCGATATCACGATCGGTCCTTACGAGACTTACAACGACGAACTTTTCGGCTACAAAGCGGCTTTCGAGGCCTACGTCAATCTGCGCGATGAGAGCGAGACCCAGAAACTTTCTTTATTTACTCAGCACCTCCAGGAAATTGAAGATCACCTGCCGATCGACCCTGGCTACCGCAACCCCAAACTGGGGGCGGCTGCTCCCATTCGCGTCGTGGACGAAATTCTGAGTGCCGGCGACGGGGCTCACGGCGTGCAGACAGCAGCGTACAATCTGCCCAATGATGAGCGCGTCACTCAGCAGAAGGGCAGCAAACGAGTCATGCTCAAGAACGTGCAGGAGGCAAAATTCCGCAGCGTGCTTTTGCCGATCGCCCGGCGGATGTTGACCCAGGACGCGATGGTCGATGTCAGCTTTGAGCCCTTCTTTACCCACATCCTCTCCCATGAGCTGATGCACGGACTGGGGCCCCATCAAATCAAGGTTCAGGGACGCGACACCACGCCCCGGGAAGAGTTGAAGGATCTGTACGCACCCATTGAAGAGGCCAAGGCGGATGTCACCGGATTATTGGCGTTGCAATATCTGATGGACCATGCCAAGGATGCTGAGATCGGGAAATTGCTGCCCTCCGATGAGGCGGCCGAGCGTCAGCTCTATACGACCTACTTAGCTAGCTCGTTCCGCAGCCTGCGTTTCGGACTCAATGACGCCCACGGCAAAGGCACAGCTCTGCAGTTCAACTGGTTCCGGGACCAAGGCGCGTTCGTCGCCCTGAGCAATCAAACCTACTCGATCGACCTCACCAAAATGAAGACAGCGGTCACCGGACTCGATCACGATCTGCTGACGGTCGAGGCCGAGGGTGACTATGCCGGAGCCAAGAAGATGCTGGACCGGTTGGGGGTGTTACGGCCTGAACTCACGCAGGCCTTGAAAAAACTGGATGGCATTCCGACCGATATCGACCCGATCTTCACGACTGCCGAAGAACTGGCGCCGAGTGCCGAGGTTCCCGCGAAGATCGACCCGCGAGCGCGAAGGAAATAACCGCTAGAGCGAGGCTTGCAGGGTAGGAACAATGTTCCCGCTGCAAGAATATTCACGCTCTGCTGAACGGTCGCTATTTCTGCCGAGACCTCGGATGGCTCTCGCGTTAGGCCGGCTCGCTCCTTATGACCGTCGCCGGATCTGTTATGTCCGCTCTTGCCGGATATGCAGTCCGAGAGTTGCCCGGGCGGCTCCGCCCCACGTCTGTGCCTTCGAACAAGGCGAACCCTGGTCCGCAGTGCAACTGGCCCTCCTGCCCTCGACCCGTGGTTGCAGTTAGGCTTATCGCTCGACGGGCGGCTTTCTCCATGGAAG
>JASHSL010000284.1 GCA_030040855.1 Terriglobales bacterium | reverse complement strand
ACTTGTTGCGCAGAAAATCGAAACGGTACGCCAGGAGAGGATTGATCAAGTCGGTGGCCGCGTACAGTAACAGCGTGACACTTTCGGCACGCTCAGCATGCACCGCGAAGTTGAACGCTTGTTCTTCTTCAATCCATGTTGCGCCAAGCGGCAGTGGACTGCCTTCGACCTGCTCCCAAGTTGGGCGCTTCACGGGTGTCATGGTCGGCGCAGTAGGGACTGAATGTACTTGAAGCAAAGAGTTCACTTGGTCTCTTTCCATCTTCGTTCGTTTAACGCGGGCATGCTTGCCCGCGACCAGACGGACGGGAATGGCCGCCCTACGCATTAAGCGATCAACCCACCCTCAAGCTCAGGCCTGACAGCGTCAAGAACGTGCTGTGCTGAGGCAGACCGACCATAGTCTTCTGCACTTTACGTTCCACCTAAGATTCGCAGTGCGCAGTCATGCTTTTCCCGAGAATAAAACGCAGAACCAATATTGATGATTACCGGTGCTCGGTGCGAGATGACAGGCATTCGTCACATGCCAATGTTCGCCGAGAGACTACCTGATTACCACAAATTCTAGTCCTGCGAATTCAGAGAGTTGGCCCTGCGCCTAAATGGTCGTCAAGGTGCTCAAATCCATGCGCGGAAGCTGCAGCGCTCTCGTCAGCGATCTGCTTAAAGCAACCGTAATAGAACGAGGCGTCGAGGAGCACCTGACAAATGGCAACTTCTCCTGTACCGTCAATCACTCCGTCACCTGCAACCGCGCCCAAGGTGGTTGAACACCCGCCTTCACGTCTCAAACCCGCCTGGCAAAAGTATGGAACACCGCTGATCGTCCTCCTTCTGGCGATCGCCATCATTGTGACCATTACTCGCAACTGGAATGACTGGGAAGGCGGCCGCGTCGATCAGGTCACCAACGACGCGTACGTACGTGGCGATCTCACACCGCTCAGCACAAAAGTTCCGGGCCTGGTCCGCGACGTGAAAGTCAACGATTACCAACAGGTTCACAAGGGCGACGTCCTGGTTCAACTTGACGATGATGATTACAGAGCCCAGGTGGCGCAGGCTGCTGCTGGAGTCGAAGCTGCGAAAGCCGCCCTCGAAAACAACCGCCGTCAGCGCGAACTTGAGGATGCAAAGATTGAACGCGCCCTCGCTGGAATCGACCAAGCCAAGGCCCAGATCACGGCGGCACAGGCGGGTAAAGAGGCCGTGCAGGCGGACGTAACCCGTACGCGTGCCGAGCGCAGTCGGCAAGAAGCGTTGTTAAAGACGAATTCGACGACACAGCAGAAGGTCGAACAGGCAGTTGCCGATGAAGAACGCTTCTCCGCGCAGTACGCCAGCCGCGACGCCGATCTGGCTCAAGCTCACACTTTGCTGCGCAGCAATGAGGCGGCGGCAGAAGCGGAGCGGCGAAGCAAGGCCGTACTCGAATCGCAGGACACGCAGCTTGTTGCTGACCTGCATGCCAAAGAAGCGGCGCTCGAAGTCGCGCAAGTAAATCTGGGTTACACGCAAATTCTTGCGCCGGCCGACGGCACAGTCGGCGAGCGGCAAGTCCGTCCTGGACAACTCGTTTCTCCAGGAACGCAGGTCATGACCTTTGTGGAAAACATACGGTGGGTAGCAGCAAACTTTCGCGAGACGCAGTTGACCAATATTAAAATCGGCGACCCGGCGGAGATTCGCGTCGATGTCTATCCGGGTCAAGTCATTAAAGGACGAGTGCTCGAGATCGCACCTGCTAGCGGCTCACAATTCGCGTTGCTCCCACCTGATAACGCAACCGGAAACTTCACCAAAGTGGTACAGCGAGTGCCAGTCAAAATTGCGCTCGATGATTCGCCACTGACGTCCCAGTTGCGACCGGGCCTTTCTGCGGTCATAACGGTGCGAACCAGGAGGTAGCCCGAGGCAATGAGCGCAACGTCCATCACCGTTTCTGCGGGTCGACCTCCTGCTGGCGCGTCCTCGGGCCTTGCCGCGCTCCCGGTTGATCTCTCCCATAGTCCAGTGCTGGGAATCCTGGGCGTAATACTCGGTGCAGGAATCGTGACTCTCATGGGGCGATTACTCGGTCTTGGTCTGGCCGATCTCAAAGGAAATGTCGGGATTGGATTTGATGATGGCGCCTGGGTTTCCAGCGACTATAACGTGGCGTTGATGTTCATCGGGCCGTTCTCAGTTTACTTAGGGGGCTTACTCGGTCCACGTAAAGTTTTGCTATGTTCTGCGGGGCTATTTACACTGGTCGCGGCGTACCTTCCTCTGGTTCATAGCTACGGCTTGTTAATTGCCCTGCTTGCTGTAGGCGGGTTAACCTCGGGTACTTTTTATCCGCTCACACTGACGTTTGCTTTGAAGAGTATTCCCCTCCGTTACCTTGCCCTTGTCATCGCGCTGTATGCCACCTGCATTGAAGCGGCAGTCAATTTCGCACCATCTATCTACGGATTTTGCCGAAACAATCTTTCCTGGCAGTGGATGTTCTGGATTCCGGCTCTCATTACCCCCGTGATGATGGCATGCATTTACTTCGGGATACCTCCATTAAGAGGGCCCCAGAACAAAAAGCAACCGCCGAGTTTCGTGGCATTTTTTTATCTCAGCGCCAGTTTTGCTTTGCTGTATGCCGCTCTTGATCAGGGAGAACGGCTTGACTGGTGGCGATCGGGTACGTTCACGGCGTTGTTCGCGAGCGGGACGTTCCTCCTGCTCTCTTCTTTGGTGCGTCACTTGCGGAGCCCCAACTTTCTTGTGGATCTTCCGTACTTGCGCCAGGGGAACACAATTCTGCTGGCGGTGGCGCTTTTCGCGTTCCGCTTCGCGCTGCTCGCGACCATCATCATTATTCCTCAATCATTGGGCGTCCGCGGTCTTGATCCACAACAATACGGCCCGGCAGTTCTGTGGACCGCGATTTTTGAGGTGTTTCTGGCATTCGTCGGCGCGCTCCTCCTGTATCGGGGAATAGACAACCGTTTGCTCATGGCCATCGGCTTCACTGCAGTGGCCTTCGCATGCTTGATCAATGCGAACTTCACCAGTGCGTGGGCGCCGGAGAACTATTTCCGGTCCGAGTTGCTCATGGGCGTCGGGCAATCTTTCGCGATCATGGGGCTGGTCGCATCGCTCGTGCTGCAGGCGGCGTTTTCGGGAGGATTGGACGCCCCGCAACGCGCGCTCACTTTTGCCGCATTCTTTCACACAGTGCGATTGCTGGGCGGTCAGGTGGGCGTGGCCTTCATGGGGCATTTCATCGCCGATCGTGAAAAATTGCATTCGAACCTTTTGGGCTTGCATGTGCAATCTGGTTCATGGATCACCGATGCGACTTTGCACGGGCTGGCGGCCGGACTGTGCGCAAAATCGAGCGGGCTCATGGCCGCCACCGGCCGTGCTGCCGAAATCATCGATAGCAAGCTGCGCCTGCAAGCCTACAGTCTGACCTTTATTGATGCATTCCATCTTGTGGCTTGGACCTGCGCAGGGATGTTGCTCCTGACCGTAGTTCTCCGCAAAGCTCCAATGAGTTTCGCGCAGATTCCCCAGCTGCAGCAGGGAGTGACTTCGACCCAGAGGAACAAACCGTGAAGCTTCGGTGCACATCGATAGCAGCTGCTGTGTTCATGGGAGCCGCGTTGGTACAAGGACAGCAGACCGTATCAATGACTCCGCGCACCATTAATCTCCAAGAAGCCGTCGATCTGGCGCTGAAGCACAATCACGCGGTGCGGATCGCCGCTCTTCATGTCGAAGAAGAGCAACACGCCAAGGAGGTTGCGAGAAGCGCGTACTTGCCAACACTTAGGAATGACAGTATCTTTGCGCACCTCACCGATACACAGTTCATCGCGATTCCTACGGGCAGCCTGGGCGTCGTAGGAAATAGCGCAATTCCATCGCGGCAGTTCATCATCAATCAGGGCGAACAGAATATCATCGCGAGTGGCACGGGGCTGACTCAACCGCTCACCGAACTGTTCCAAATCAAAGCAGGAAATGACGTAGCACGCGCGGATCTTAACGCGAGCCGGGAAAAGGCCCGTGGAGTTGAGAACGATGTGGCTCTGAAGGTCCGTGAGATCTACTACAACATTCTGGTGGTGCAGTCCAAGCACCAGGCCATCGAAGCGAACATTCGCGCCGTCGAAGACCTGCAAAGCGAGCGCGTCCAGCAGGTCAAGTACGGCAGCACACTCGAAGTAGACCTGATCGAGAGTAAAGCCCAGTTACTGCAGGCGAAAGAGGATCTGCTGACAACGGAGCTGCAACTCTCGGATCTGCGATTGAAGTTCAACGATATCGTGGGGTTGCCACTCAAGACTGACATCGCTCTCGATCCTAATGTTCCCGCGCCTGCCGAAAGCTGCGAGCGCGAGCAATGCATAAAACTTGCCCTGGACTCCCACCCGGAAATCACTGAAGCGCGGGCTGAGGTGGAGAAAGCGTCAGCCGGCGTGCGAGCAGCTAAACGCGGATACATCCCAGACATCGAAGCCTTTGCGCGGTACAGCTATGAGGACAACGTGCCTTTTCTCGCCCGTAACTTCGGAACCTTCGGCGTTCACTTTGGGTATGACCTGTTCGACGGCGGCAAGAAGCGGGCCACGCTACGGGAACGTAACGCACAGTTGGCACAGGCCAAAGAGAACTTGGCTCGCATCAGCGACGAAGTCGAGGTACGAGTGCAGACCGCCTATAACAAGCGGGAGCGCACGCGGCAGATGGTCGCGGTTTCCCGGGAACTGCTTGCCACCCGCCAGGAGGCACGGCGAGTTTCCGCACAGCAGCTAAAACAGGGCACTTATCTGCGCTCGCAAGCCGATGCCGCTGCCGCACAAGAGTTCGAGGCCCAGACGCTCCTGCTGCAATCCCAACTCGAATATGCCCAAGCACAGGACGAGCTGACCAACGCCATCGGAGAAACGGCAAAATGATTGCACCCGCACCTAAAGGGGATATGCGTAATGAAAGAGACGATTGGAAATTTTCTGCTTCGCCGCCTGCAAGAAGTTGGTATTCGCCACCTCTTTGGTGTTCCCGGCGATTACAACCTAGGACTCATGCAACAGCTCGAAGACCGCGGTGAACCGGCGTGGATTGGAAATTGCAACGAGCTCAACGCCTCCTACGCGACGGATGCGTATGCGCGAATCAACGGCATCGGCGCGCTGATTGTGACGCACGGTGTCGGAACTCTTAGCGCGATCAACGGCATCGCCGGTGCATACAGCGAACATGTTCCCGTGATCTTGCTTTCTGGCTCCCTTCCACTGCGAGCCATTCAACGTGGGGATCTGATGCACCACACTCTCGCCGATCGAGAAAAAGGGAACTTGTGTCGTATGTTCGCCGAGGTGACGGCGGCCCAGGCGCGAGTCACTCCGGAAAATGCGGTTGCTGAGATCGATCGGCTCATTCTGACGGCGTGGCGGCAGAAACGCCCCGTCTACCTGGAATTGCCTTCCGACATCCCTTATCTCGAGATCGAGGTCCCCGACAGTCCCCTCAAACTCGCAATGATCCCGAGCGAGGCGAAAAGCCTGAAGGCCTGCACCGAGATGATTCTGGAGAGATTGAAGGCTGCCAAGTCGCCTGCGTTTCTACTGGACATTGATGCAATGCGCTTCGGTGTGTCGAGGCAGATCATGGAGCTCGCCGAACGATTTCACATGCAGGTCGCGACGCTGAACTGTGCCAAAGGAGCTGCCCCTGAGAGTTCCCCTCAACTTGTTGGGACCTACGCGGCTATTGCAAGCTCCCCCGCAACGCGCGAGGCAATTGAAGGAAGCGATTGTCTGCTGACGGTTGGTTACAGGCGCGTCGAAACGACGGTTGGTTTTTTCACCGACAGACTGCCCGCTTCTGCCATCCATCTGAATTCCGACGGTGTCGATACGGCAGGTAAGAATTATCAGGGGGTCTATGTTGCGGAGCTCTTGCAGTCCATAATTGACTCGTCTTCGGGCATCGTCACGAAGAAACAGCCTGCTCGTTCGTCGAAGCAATTGACCTTCGTTCCCTCGGACGATCCCCTCACCCAAGACGCATATTGGAAGGCGATCCAGAATTTTCTGCGTCCCGGAGATGTGATCGTTGTAGAAGACGGAGCATCGAGCGCAGGTATGGGTCGACTCACGCTGCCCGAGGCCTGCACCTATATCACCGGGGCTTTTGTCTGGTGTTCGATCGGCTATGCGACACCCGCACTGCTCGGAGCCATTCTTGCTTCCCCCGGGCGGCGTCACATTTTGCTAACCGGAGAAGGATCACTCCAGATGACCGTGCAAGAGCTCTCGACCGTCATGCGGCATGACCTTAAGCCCTTCATCTTCGTGATCAACAACTCGGGATACACAGTAGAGAGAGCCGTTTTGGGCAAGGACGCCGAGTACAACGACGTCGCGAACTGGCGCTATTCGGAATTGCCAAATGTCTTTTCTCGTGACAAGAAGGCAGAAACCCACGTCGTTCAGACCAGCAACGAATTGCAGAAGGTGCTGGACTCTCGGCATTCGGGCATGGTCTTCGTGGAGTCTGTCATGGACAAGTACGATGCGCCAATCGATTTGATCGTCGGTGGACACGCGCTCGCCGATTCCGATTACGGAGTACCCGGGCCGCAGTCAGCAGCGAATGCGCAAATCCCATTTCCAACACGACACAGTGAGCGAGCGGCTTGAGCAGACTGAAGAGTCAACGCATGCGCGGCATTTTAAATTCGAAACGGGTTGCAATAGTCGCGGTTTGGCGCTTTTGCACGCACGCGCGTTCGCCCAACAAGACGGTGATCTGCAGCAGCAAGTCCAGCAACTGACACAGCATACACGGGAGCTCGAGCAAGGGATTGCAAAGCACGTG
>JASHSL010000283.1 GCA_030040855.1 Terriglobales bacterium | reverse complement strand
ATCGTTCGGGAGACTTCCCTGTCTATCGAATCGCGAGAACTCAGAGAAGTAATCGAATCCATGGAAGGCACCCGCAAGAAATACGTCCTGGCGGAGCGTGCCGAAGTTTCCGGCATCGACGCCATAGTTGAGCTCGGGAACCAAAGTTGCGCCTCGTTCCGACGTGATATTCACCACTCGGCTCGGGGCATCGCTGCAGCACACTGTTTGAACCTCGCAAGATTTCGAGGTTCCCCACGCCATTGTTCGACAGCTGTGCGAAGTCAAGTGCACCGCCTATCTCGTTCACAGGAATTCCATCCACCAGAACCTTGTTGAAATCGTCATTCCCACCGCGAATAAACAGTGAGGTGGTACCGCCGCGCTGACTCGTCTGCACAACCTGCGCTCCGGGGATGAGGCGAAGGTTTTCGAGAACGTCCAGTTTGTTGACCGTCTGAATCTGCTCGCTGTCGCGTAGTGCGTTCCGTTGAGGGCCGGGTCGTAGTGGTGTATGCCAATGCAACTCCCGATCGAGGTCGATTCGAATCGGGGTCGCACGTCCATCGATTGGTCGCCCGACGGAAAATGTCTTTCCCTCGATCTGGAAACGAAAGATGGAGTTTGGTCGAAGTGGATTCTATCCTTGACCAGCGACCGCAAGCTTTTCCAGCTGCCCGCCAACTCGCACGTGACAGCCAGCGAGTATGATGGCCGCTTCTCGCCCGATGGCCGCTGGCTCGCGTATTCTTCCTACGAGACGGGCAGGCCCGAAGTCTACGTTGTGCCTTTTGCCGCAGGAGCGAAAACCCAGGTGTCCACCACGGGCGGTTGGAACACGATGTTCAGTCGCAACAACAATGAACTTTTCTACGTCACCATGGGAAACCGCCTGATGGCCGTGCACACGGTCACCCAATCCAGTTTTCGCGTTCTCTCCATCGAACCTCTATTCCAACCCGATCTGCCAAACTTCGCCGGGATCAGCTACGATGTCAGCCCCGACGCCAAACAGTTCGTAGTCCAAACCACCGACCACACCAAATCCACCTCCATCACTTTGCTGACCAACTGGCCCACGGAACTCAAGAAGTGAGCCTTGCCGCGGGCTGCTAACGTATCAGGCATGGCAAATTTCCACTGGGAGGATCACGGGCAATCCGGAAATTGAACAACGGCGTGCTAGGCGAGCCAGAAGTCGGCATCTGGGAAGTTTTCACAGCTGGCAGTGAGCGGCTGACCGACAGTCAGTCGCGCCTTGTCGGGAGTTTTCTAGGCGCGAGCTGTTTCCTAACGAGCTGGTCCCATCCCAACTTCCGAATTGCTCGTCGTACGTCCGCTGGCCCAGTCGCAGGCCAAACGGCTAACCAGCAGGAATTTTCTGACCATGCAGACGAGGCCTAAGATTGTGGGGCACTGGACGGAACCCTCCGATCTCCTGAGATCTCACGTTGTGGCCAATGCTCGCGCAAGTTCCCTAACACCACGACGGATTTCTTTCACATTCAAAGCAGCGAATCCTAGTTGTAGTCCCTCTCTTGCGAGTGTGCCTTGGCTGTAGCGATTGAGTGGAGTCACATCCACATTGCGCTTCGCTGCGGCAACCGCGGCGGATTCGGCGTCAATTCCGCCGCACAGCCATGCAGCAGTCTGTAACCCGGCTTCGACCGGTGAGATTTCCAGCAAACCGGCGAGCCTCAAGCGAGCTTCTTCCAGCAACACGGAGAGGCGCTCAGCGTACACCTCGCGCATCCGGCGCACATGACGCGCAAAATGTCCTTCGGTGATGAAATCGGTGAGCACGAGTTGCTCCAACAGTGGTACATGCCGGACGGTCAGCGATTGCATTGCTTCAAAGTAATGAACCAATCCTGCGGGAACCACAACGTAACCCAAGCGCAGCGCAGGAAACAAAACCTTGCTGAAGCTGCCGGCGTAGAGAACCGATTCGCTCTTGTCCAGGCCTTGCAGAGCTGGAATTGGTCGTCCCGAGTAGCGGTACTCGCTGTCGTAATCGTCTTCAAAGATCATCGCACCTGATTTTTTTGCCCACGCCAAGAGTTCCAGCCGCCGAGCCAGGCTCATGGTGGTTCCCAGAGGAAACTGATGCCCCGGTGTTACATAGATCAGCCGAACGTTCTGCGAACGCAGTTGGGGAAGCTTTATCCCCTGCTCATCCACACCTGCGGCGAAGATCTTCGCGCCGAACGCGTGAAAGGCGAGTGCAGCCCCAGGATATCCCGGGTTCTCGACGCAGACTTGGTCTCCCGGCTGCAATAGGAGGCGGGCCGCAAGATCAAGCGCTTCCTGGACTCCGGAGACCACTGCCACTTGCTCAGGCACACACCTCACGCCGCGCGACACGCTCAAGTATTCCGCAATCGCCTGACGAAGAGGTTTGTATCCCAACGGATCGCATCCCATCAGCTGACGCGTTGAAATTCGACGCAAGCAGCGCATCGTGATTTTTGTCCACAGTGTGATCGGGAAAAGATCCAATGCTGGAAGATTGGCGCGGAAGGCGTAGATCGGCCGGTTTTCGTAGCCGCCAAACAGTTTTGTTCTTCTGCCGTAGTCTGAAACCGCAGGCTGT
>JASHSL010000282.1 GCA_030040855.1 Terriglobales bacterium | reverse complement strand
TGAGAATCTGAGAAAATACTCGTTTGCCAAGAAGATCGGTCCGGAACCGCCCCCTATCGAATTCGCGGGGGACGGGCGGCAAATCCGATGGAGACCGTCCCCTCTGATCTTACTGAGCCCGGATCAGGTTGGTTCATGCGAATCCTCGTCATCGGCGGAAACGGCTTTATCGGAACGCCCTTAGTGCGCGAACTGCTCGAGGCCGGACAGGACGTGTCGGTCTTTCATCGCCGGGTCGAGGCTTCGTCGAGTCGAGAAGTCTTGCAAATTGAGGGCGATCGTAACCGGCTGCGGGAATATGAGGCTCACTTTCGCCGATTTGCTCCCCATGTCATTGTCGACATGATCTTGAGTTCCGGAGAGCAGGCGGAACAGCTGGTCGATCTCGCCGGCGATCTGAAGGTGCGGGTGGTTGCCATCAGCAGTATGGACGTGTACCGGGCTTGGGGAGTCATGCAAGGGACCGAACCGGGCGGATTGGAGCCCATGCCAATCACGGAGGATTCTCCCTTGCGTACGGTCCGCAAAGCCTACCCACCGGAAGTGGTCCAGACCATGAAGAGCATTTTCACTTGGCTGAACCCGGGTTACGACAAAATCGCGGTTGAACAGGCGGTCCTGCGCAGCAGAAGGGGAGGCACGGTGGTTCGCTTGCCGATGGTGTATGGCCCGGGAGATCCCCTGCATCGGCTGCACGGCATCCTGCAACGGATTAGAGACGGCCGACCCGCCATCATCCTGGCCGAGGATCACGCCAGGTGGCGAGGACCGCGAGGGTATGTGGGGAATGTGGCGCATGCCATCGCTCTTGCAGCCGTCTCGGAGGCGGCATCGGCGCGCATCTACAATGTGTGTGACGAGCCTAGTCTTCCCGAGCTGGAGTGGCAGGCCAAGGTGGTGGCGCAGACAACCTGGGGCGGGAGATTGGTTGTCTTACCCACTCGGCTCACTCCAAAGCACTTGCTCATGTTGGGCAACCCGGCGCAGCACCTGGCCGCTAGTTCCCAGCGGATTCGCGGCGAACTCGGCTACCAAGAACCTTTCACGATGCCGGAGGCGATCGGTCGCACGATTTCTTGGGAACAGGCCAATCCGCCGGCCGGGCCGAGTCTGCATCAGTTTGACTACCCTGCCGAGGATGCGGCGCTGGCCCAGGCTCAGTCGTCGCCTTCTGATTGACGGAAGTTGGAGCCGGAGTTGTAGAATGCCCACCCGAGGCTCTCAGGGAAGCCGAGGAGCAATTTCCCAAGTGCGGAAATCCCAATCGGGCTGACCCACCCGTCGAACGGTGATCAGAAAATGCGCTGTTCAAGAACGCTTAACCAAATCGGCCGGCGAATCGTGATGGGCCTTTTCAGTCTCGCCTCGCTGGCGGCAACGTCGCCGGACGACCGTCAAATTACCGATCCCCAGTCGGTGGTATCGGTCGCGAACCCGGCGGCGGCGCCGGTCGCGATTCCGCAACTGTATTACACCCGGAGCACATCTGGACCGGCCTGGTCTCCCGACGGGCGCGAGGTGGTTTTCACCACAAATCTGACCGGACGAAGCAATCTCTGGAAAGTATCGGCGGCGGGAGGCTGGCCTGTTCAACTGCTCGAATCCGACGATCGCCAATCGGGCGCTGTCTGGTCGCCGGATGGCAGATGGATCGTCTTCGAGCAGGATTTCGGCGGAGGCGAACTCTACGACCTCTTTGCCGTTCCGAGCGATGGCGGCGACGTCACCAACATCACGAATACGCCGCAGGTTTCAGAGACCGACCCGCATTGGTCTCCCGACGGCAGCATGCTGGCCATTTCGTACCGGCCCGAGACCTCGTCGAACACCGACATCGCGCTGCTCGACTGGAAGACGAAAAAGGTCCACAAGCTCACCGAGGAGCACACCAAGAACCGCGAGTGGGATCGATCGATCTGGAGCCCCGATGGGAGGACCATCTATGCGGACCGTGCCAATGCTGGCCATACCGACTCGGATGTTTACCGCATCGACGTGGCCACCGGCCAGCAGGAGAATCTCACTCCCCACCAGGGCGACGTCACCTACAGCGTCTCCTCGGTTTCGCCGGACGGCAAGACATTGCTGATCACTTCGAACGAGAAAGGCGGATACGACAACGTCGCTTTGCTCGATGTCGCCAGCAAAGAGCGAACCTGGGTCACCGACGTAAAGTGGCAAGCGAGCGCGGGAGAGTTCTCTCCCGATTCCCGGAGATTCACATACATTCTCAACGCGGATGGGCGCACGGACATCTATCTGGTTGATCGCAAGTCCGGCCATGCGGCCAAGCTGCCTTTTCCCGAGGGAATTAATTCTCCGGCCGGGAACCCCATCGCGTATTCACCCCCCGGGGATCGCATGCTGATTTCGCACCAAAGTTCGACTAAGCCGGCGGATCTGTGGGTGTTTGACCTCACCACCCAGGGAACGCGGCAACTGACTTTTTCGGCCTTGGCCAGTCTGAACCCGTCGCGGCTGCCTTCCTCTCAGTTGGTGCATTACAAGACGTTTGACGGAAAAACCATCAGCGCCTTTCTCTGGATGCCGTTCAACCTGAAGCGAGATGGAAGCAATCCGGGAGTCGTTCTCCCGCACGGCGGCCCCACGGGCCAGACGGTAGACAGTTTTAACAAGACCGCGGTCGCTCTCGCCTCCCGCGGGTATGTCTGTATTGCACCGAATGTTCGCGGATCGACCGGTTACGGGATGGAATTTCAGAGAGCGAACTACAAAGACCTGGGCGGAGGGGATCTCAAGGATGAGGTCTATGCCGCGCAGTTCCTCGCCAGTACGGGATACGTGAACCCCAGGAAGATTGGCATTACCGGCGGCTCGTACGGCGGATATATGGCCATGATCGCCATAGGCAGGTCGCCGGATGTCTGGGCCGCCGCCGTCGAACTGTTTGGAATCACCGACTGGTTGACGGAGCAGGCGCATGAAGAGCCCACGCTGCAACAATACGATCAGTCGATCCTGGGAGACCCGGTGAAGGACCGCCGGTCCTATGAGGACGCTTCGCCCATCAAATATTTCAAGTTTGCCAAAGCCCCTCTGCTGATCCTGCAGGGCGCTAATGACATTCGGGACCCCAAAGAGGAAGCCGAGCAGGCGGAGGCGGTTCTCAAGAAGGAAGGCAAGATTGTGGCTGCTCACTACTACCCGGACGAAGGCCACGGCTTTGCCAAACGTGAAAACCAAATCGATGCTATGAAACGAACCGTCGAGTGGTTTGATCACTATCTCAAGAATCAACCATGATCCGTCGCTGAGGCGGACCTGGGATAGGGAAGACGGTCGAATTCCTCCACTGTACGACGGCTTCGCAATCAGACTCCTGGCGAAGCTGCCGTCGCTGATTTCACGTCCATCCGCTCGAACACTTCCTCGGCACGGCGCAAGGCTTCTTGAACATTTTCGCAGATGTTTTCCGCACCGATCACGTCCTGAAACTCCGCCTGATCTAGAAGTTTGGCAGGCTGTTCACGGGCCCCGCACAGAATCAAGGTGCGCTTATGGGCATGGAGCTGCTTGGCGACTTCTGCGATGGCATACATCCCAGTCGCATCGAGTGCGGTCATATTGCGCAGCCGCAAGATCACCACCGGCGGCAAGCGGTCGAGGTGTTCGGTCACCACCGATATTTTGTCGGTTGCCCCGAACAAAAAGGGTCCATGGATGCGAAAAATGGTCGCGTAATAAGGGATGTCCTTGTCTTGCAGAATGTGCACGCGCCCATCTTCGACATAGTCTTCCGTAACCTGCGACACCGTGGTGGTTGCGGCGACGCGGCTAATGAAAAGCAGGGCGGCGAGAATCATGCCCGCTTCCACAGAGACCGTGAGATCGGCAAACACGGTGAGGGCGAAGGTAACCAGCCACACGCTGATATCGGTCTTGGTCAGTTTCAATAATTGGGGGATTTCGAACCATTCGCCCATGTTGTAAGCGACCACCATCAGGATTCCCGCCAGTGCGCACATGGGAATGTAGCTCACCAGGGGTGCCGCGAATAGCAGAATGCACAGAAGCGTCACCGCATGCATCATTCCGGCGACCGGAGACCGGGCGCCGCTGCGAATGTTGGTCGCGGTGCGCGCGATGGCTCCGGTTGCCGGCAAACCTCCAAACATGGGCGACACGATATTGGCAACGCCCTGGGCTACCAGTTCGACATTCGGATTGTGCCGGTCATTGCTCATGCGATCGGAGACCACCGCGGACATGAGCGATTCGATCGCGCCTAACATTGCCACCGTGAATGCCGGGCCCAACAATCCGTGGATCAAATCGCTGCGGAATTTCGGAACCTCCAGGTGCGGCAGACCGGCAGGAATTCCCCCAAACCGTGTTCCGATGGTCTCGACGGGCAATTTGAAAATTGCCACCGCGCCCGTGGCCATCACCAGAGCGATGATGGGACCCGGAATACGGATGGAGATGGTCCGGCAAACCACGATCAGCAACACCGTGCCGACTGCCACCAGAGTTGCGCTCCAAGAGAGCGTGGGAAAGCTCCGGGCAAGCGCCTGCACTCGAAGCCCGAAAATACTCGGCACGTTGTCTAAGCGCAATCCAAAGAAGTCTTTCACCTGAGTGCTGGCGATGAGAATGGCAATCCCGTTGGTGAAACCAATCACCACCGGGCGCGGAATGAACTTCACTGCCGTCCCGAACCCCGTCATCCCCATCACCACCAGAAGCACGCCCGCCATCACCGTGCACATGAACAGACCGTCCACGCCGTGCGCCGCCACAATCCCGGCCACGACGACAACGAAGGCTCCGGTCGGTCCGCCAATCTGGGTTTTCGATCCACCCAGTGCGGAAATCAGGAATCCGGTCACGATGGCGCAATAGATGCCAGCTTGAGGAGTGAGGCCGGAGGCAATGGCAAACGCCATAGCCAGAGGCAAAGCAACCAGGCCAACCGTCACGCCGGCAACCAAATCGTGCGAGAACTTGTTGAGGTTGTAGTCTCGCAGACAAAGAACAGACTTCGGGAGCCATCGCTGATCAGAGAAAGCATTGACCATTCTTACATTATGCGGAAAGGTTGAGAGTTTGGGCAGCAGAATTTATGGCTGGGGGACAAGCGAAGGAACCTGCGCCAAAGTGTCGGGTGGGATCGCCGCCAGATCGGGCAGGTTGCGACTGGGGCCGCGGCTGCGACGGGTTTACCGACAGCTTGGTGCGAGCTTGGCCAACTCGGTAACGGCGCCGAGCCAGGGGAATTCGTTACCGTCGCTGAAGCTGTAGAATACGGTACCGTTCGGCAGGAGCGCCACGAGGTTGCCACCATAGCCGCTCATGAAAGCAACCCAGAAACTGCAGGAAAACTGGGGAAATTCCTCCACGCTCAGGTAACGGCCCCAGAACCCATGGACGTAACGGCGGCTGTCGGGCACCGCCGATCCGTGGCCGACCCCAGGCCGGCCCAGCAGGGACGTCAGCTTGCCGCCTTCAACCGCAACACCGGCTGCCGCCGGATCGGGGCCGCGAAGTAACGCTTCTTTCAGCCTGCGTGGATCTAACACCGCAATGCCGTCTAGAACACCGCTCGCGTCATTGAGGAAAGTTGCAATCTTGGCAACGTCGTCTTTAATGAAGAACAATCCGTAGTATCCGCTGGGCGCGCCGCTCGGGCTGTTGTCCGTGCGTATGGTCGTCAACCCACCTTGACTCACCTGCAAGGGGATATAGACGTCATCGCGAACCATATTGAACAGATCGGCGTTCCTTCCCTGCTTCCGCTCCAAATACGCATTCATCGCCTGCGTCAAGATGAATGTGGCCGAGCTTTGATACACCCACTTTGTGCCGGGAGTAACAAACTGTTGGTGAATCGCGAACGCAGTCTTCAATTTTGTTGCTCGCTCTTCGGCGACCAGGAATCGATCCATGGCCGGGCTGTCTTCGTCCGCCTCGTAATCCGGCAGGTTGTAATTGCCCGAGGCCATATCGGAAACGTTGTTGAAGGTGGTTGCCTCCCAGTTGCCTCCTTCTGTGTACTGCGGCACGTAGTTCTTAATCAGTTCCGCATAGACCCCGGGGCCATAGAGTTGTCCGAGGCGCATAAGCGCTACGCCCGCAAATGCGGATTTAGCGATCGAATACGACGGCAGCCGCATTTCCTCGCAATAGGCAGATTCCCCGAAGCGGGTCGGGCAGCCGGCCGAATAATGAATGCCGTTCGCCACCATGCCATAGGTGGTCACCTCCTGCGGGTGCTGGTACGCGGCCAAGAACGCGGTGCCATCAACGCCAGATTTTTCAAAATCCTTTCCCCACGCGCTCCATGGTTTCGTGGGCATGCGGCGGGAAAACTCCTGCGCCTGCCGACTGGCGATGGTGGAAGCGTTTCCGATGGAGCCTGGGCGGTAGGTCGCGGGGACAATCCCCCACAGGTTGAACTTCATGGGGTAGCAGGTCTCCTGCGTAACTTGATAGTAGACATTCGAAAGGTTGGGCTTCCGGGTATGGCTGAACAGAAACGCCATCTCGCCGTTGTGGACACAGTTCTGATTGCGCTGAACCAGCGCAAACGGGAAGCTCGCGCGCATATACCCATCGTCGTCGCGCTCCCGCCAGACGCGTCCCGGCCCAATGATGTAATTCCACACGGGACTTCCGGTGATCACCAGGCCCTGCTGTGCCGGGATCAGGTGGCTTCCCCTTTCGACGAATGCGATCTCAGTCGGTGGAAGATGCTTCCAGGGAGAATCTGCATGGGAAATTAAACCGAAAATGTCTCCGAGCAGAGAAAAGTTTCCACTCGACGCCGTATGGTTGAGGGTGAGTGTCCCTTCAAATACTTCCGTGGGTTCGGCCGCCTCTGCCGGAATGGCAAACCCCGCTCGGTCATTGACTGGCGTAGGAGGCGCCGCGGCGCCCCAGAGCAAGGTTCGGGTCAGCACCGTCCGAGGAACTTCGCCCGATCCCGACAGAGGCGGCCCGAACGGTGAATTCTGCCCGGCGCCCGACCCGGACAGGAGCCAGGCCGAGAAGAGAAGGTTCGCCGCGCACTGCCGCCACCTCCGTACTGCCGTCGCGGCGGAGCGGCCGGCACTCGAAGAGAAAGAGGTCATTTTCCCGACTCGGCGGTCCGTTCGTACACCTTCTTCCCCCCCACAAATGTTTCGAGCACTTTGACGTCTTTGATCTGGTCGACGGGCACGGAGAGTACATCGCGGTCGACTACAATAAAATCGGCAAGTTTCCCGGTTTCAAGCGCACCCTTGCTGTTCTCCTCAAATCCGGCATAGGCCCCGTTGCGCGTATAGAGGGTGAGCGCCTGTTCCACAGAAACGCGTTCCTCGGGGGCGAGAATCTGGCCGCTCTCCAATTCTTGGCGCGCCACCGCGGCCCAGATTCCCCACCACGGGCTGATCGGGGTTACCGGAACGTCGGAGCCGGCGGCTTCGATGATTCCATTCTCGATGTAGGACCTGGCCGGATACGACCAGCGGACGCGTGCGCGACCGTATTTCAGAAACCAGCTGCCGATCCAGTAGACAAAGGGAGGATTGCCATCCACCAACACATTCAGTTCGTGCAGTCGTTTCTGCACGGCCGGAGTTGAGATGCCGGCGTGCACGATACGAAACCGATGATCTTCGAGGCCGAGCTGATGAATGACCGCGGCATAGGAATCGAGTACCTCATCGATGGCGCGATCCCCGATGGCATGCGTCTCCAACTGCCACCCGGCCGCGGCGGCAGCCAAATGCGCTTTTTGCATGTCAGCCGGAGACCAGCGCAGAACCCCAAGGTTATTCGGTTCCCCGGTAACGCCCGGCGGGTAGATCGCTATGGTGCGCGCCCCCATACCTCCATCCGCAAACATCTTGGCGGCCCCGAATTTGAGCCGATCATCGCCAAAGCCAGTGTGCACACCCATTTCCGCCAACTTTTCGGCGTCGGCGATACTGCCGATCCTCGGTGACATCTGGACGCGAAGGTTCAGCCAACCGCGGTCGTGCGCCTCTTGATACCCGCGCATTTCCTCCGATGAAATGAAGATGTCGTGAATTGTGGTCAGGCCGACTTCGGTTGCTTTCTCGGAAATCAGCTTCGCTGCGCGCACGTTGATGTCCGGTGGATCGCCGGGAAGAAGTGTCTCTACCAGCCCCATGGCGGTATCCTTGAGAACTCCGGTTGGTTCTCCCGACGCGTCGCGCTCAATGACTCCGCCTTGGGGATCGGGGGTATCTTTGCTGATGTTTGCCAGCTTCAACGCCGCGCTGTTGGCCACCGCCAAATGACCGCTCACGTGGGTCAGATACGCGGGATGGTTGGGAGCCACTCGGTCGAGGTCGTGCCGCGTGATGTAGCGTCGCTCGGCTAGCTTGGCGTCATCCCAGCCGGAACCGCGAATCCATTGTCTCGCAGGCAACTCCGCCGCCCGCCGGGCGACAGCTTGCATGATCTCGGCAATGGAATGGACCGAAGGATAGCCGGCATCAATCTCGCCCCGCACCAGGCTCTTCACCCACTCCATGGCATGGGTGTGCACGTCGATCAGTCCCGGCAGAACCGTCCGTCCCTCGAGATCAAGCACCTGCGTGCGGGAGCTGACGCAATCGGCGATCGCCTGGTCATCGCCGGTGGCGAGGACTTTACCGTCGCGCACCGCCATCGCTTCGACAACCTTCCCGGCTCCGTCCATCGTCACAATATGGCCGCGTTTCAGAACCAGGTCGGCATCGCGGCACACCTGCGCCGCCGCTGAGCTGGAACCGACATTCTCCGGCACCCCGAGCAGTAGGACTGCCGCAAGCCAGTTCCATGGTTTCATTCGCCTCCTTTGCACCCTGCTGCCAGTTTCAACGACAATCCTCGGATTCGAGGGGAAGAAGATTCTTGACAAAGATTACAGAAATAACACTAATGTATGCGAACAACCGCGGACGCCAGGGCTCTAAGTCGCACGGAACGCCATCCGCATCTTGCGCAGACGGCCGCGGCGGTGCGAAAGGATACCATGAAACGTCTCGCACACCTGGCGCGATGCCAGGCGGTGGGCGGCTTGCTTTTCCTCTACTGCGCCACCACACACGCGCAATTCACCGAGGGCGCTCTGGTCGGGACGGTCACCGATCCTAGCGGCGCCGTGGTCGCCGGAGCCACGGTTCAAGTCACGAATGTCCAGACGGCGATCATGACTGAAGTCAAGACCAACGCTGGCGGTTTCTACCGCGCTCTCCATCTTCAGTTCGGGACCTACCGAGTCACCATTACCGCGGCTGGCTTCAGGAAAACAGTGCTCGAAGGCATCACGGTCAACGTGAATAACACCACCCGAGCCGATGCCCAACTGCAGACGGGACAGGTTCGTGAAACCGTGGAGGTGACCGAGGTTCCGACCCTGGTCGATACGGAAGAGGCTAGGCTGGTGGGGACGGTAAATAGTGAAGAAGTGCAAAATCTGCCTCTGAACGGCCGGCAAGTCTACCAGTTGGTTTCGCTTGAACCCGGAGTGACCGCGACGAACGCTCCCGTCATCTCCAATGTTCCTTCTCCCACGTCTTCTGTGACCTTTGATTTCGGTTACATTGCCAACGGAGCGACGCCCCGGGGAAACAACTTTGTCTTGGATGGAAATTCGAACAACAATGAGTGGTTGGGCGGAACTCCGCTCATTTTCCCCTCCCTCGATGCCATCCAGGAGGTCCAGGTGCAGACCCTCAATTTCTCGGCGGAATACGGCAGGAACAACGGTACCGTGGTGAACGTGGTTACCAAGGCCGGAACCAATGACTTCCATGGAGACATTTTTTACAGCGGCAGGAATACTGCGCTCAATGCTCGAAACTATTTTGACACCGTCGAAAAAGCACCGCTGCAGCAGAATCAGTTTGGCGCTACCTTGGGTGGACCGATTCTTCGGGATAAGACCTTTTTCTTTTTGGACTACGAGGGATCCCGCCTGAGAGACAGTCAGCCGGAAATCATTGCCACCGAAAATCCTACCTACCGGCAGTCGATCATCACCACGGAACCGAACAGCCTAGCCGCGCTTTTTTTCCGGGATTTTCCCGGCCCCGCATGCACGGCACCCATCAGTGCGACGCAGTGCTTGTCGGAGTCTCCCCAGATCGAGCCTAATCAGGCGGACCAGTATTTGGTTCGCGTCGACCATCACCTCACCGCCCGGGATCAGTTCTATGCTCGCTGGATCAATACGATCGCCTCGGGGGATGTCGGCCGACAAGAGCTCGAAGGAGCCAACATTCGAGGGTTCACAGCGCCGTTCAGCGGGTTCTTTGCCGATCTCGGGCTGGGCTACACCCATGAATTCTCCTCCAGTACACTCAACGATCTGCGCTTCGCCTACTCGAGGAACAACAGCAATGTCCGATTCGGAATACCCCCGGACAGTGCCACCGCCGGCATTCTGAGGTCTGCCGGCCTGCCGGCGGACGACTTTGGTTTTCTCGATTTCGACGATGGCACGATTCCGTTCGGCGGCGAACTCTTCATTCCGCGCAACTTCGTTTTCAACACCTTCGCGGTCACCGACACGTTCACGCACGTGATCGGTCATCACTCGGTTCGGATCGGCGGGGATGTGCGCCGCATTCAGGAAAACAGCAACTACCCCCTTGAAACCTACCCCTACTACGAATTTGCTAGCATCGGCCCTTCTGGCTTCGGCGCGGACGCACCCTATCTTGTTGCGGCCACGATCAATCGCAATCCCTCGAGCCCGGACTTCGGCCAGTTCACGGACACGCCCCGCCATTTCGGCTGGACGCAGTGGGCCCTATTTGTGCAAGATGATTGGAAGGTCCTTCCCAACCTGGCCGTGAATGCCGGACTTCGCTATGAAATCTTCAGCCCGCCCACGGAAACCAATGAAATTTTGTCGAATATCATCCTGGGGACGGGGAGCAACCTGTTTCAGCAGATTGCGAAGGCAACCGTAGGCCGGGTCGGCAAAATGTGGAACACCGACTACCACAACTTTGCGCCTCGCCTCGGCATCTCCTGGGACCCCACGGGCAAGGGCACCACCGCGATTCGAAGCGGTTTCAGCATTGCCTATAACGAACCTTACTCCAACCTTTATACCAACGCATCGCGGTTCGATCCGCCGGACGCGGCAACCATGTATGTTGAGCCGGCCATCGGTATCGGAACGAGCGTCAATTATCAATTTCCTTTTAAGCCCAGCCCTGACTTCGCCGGTCCCGTGACCGCAAATGGTGGGGTCGGACCGATCTCGGCTACCGCCGCTGCGCCCGAGATTACCCCGAGTGGCGTCTACCCCAATCTGCGTACGGCGTATTCGCTGCAGTGGTTCCTAGGAGTTCAGCAGCAGTTTCGGCGCAACTATGGATTCAGTCTCAACTACGTCGGAACGCGCGGCGTAGGCGGCTACACCCGCGAAGACTACAACCGCTTCGACGGTGATGTTTGCAACCCCACCGTGTGCCATTACTATGCGACTCGCTACGCTCCGGGATGGGGAGCCATCACCTATATCACCAATGAAAGTCAGGCCACGTATAACGGATTCAATGCTCAGTTCAAGAAATCCTACAGCGATCGCTTGACATTCGTTGCCAACTACACCTTGGGCAAGGTTCTCGACAACGTGACCGAGGGCGGGCTGGGAGATTACTTCAATGTGAACTCGTATGCCGTCAACTATAGTGGCGTGATGGACATCGAGCACCCGAAACTGGACCATGGACCGTCGGAATTCGATGTGCGTCACCGATTTACCGGCAATGCCATCTGGAGCATGCCATCTCCGAAATCCAAAGGTTTCGCCCATGCGCTTTTGGGTGGATGGCAATGGAACGCGATCGTCACCCTGCAGTCAGGACGTCCGTTCGATGTAGACTGCACGCTCGGCTGGTACGATGGCTGCGACTTCAACATGGATGGCGATAACTATGCTCGCCCCAACCTGCCCGCGGGGATCCAGCAGGCCGGCTTCAGCAATCGACAATTCGTCCAAGGTCTGTTCGGAAATCCTGCTCTGACTGTTTACGGACCGACCCTTGAAAGCCGGACGTCGGCGGCCATTGCAGTGTTCTGTCCGAATGGCCTGAATTCGATCCTGGACTTTGGACCGGTCTTCTCCGGACCGGACAAGCAATGTATCCCGGTGGGTTCCGACGGCGATATGGGGCGGAACAGCTTCCGCGGTCCGGCCTACAAAGATGTCGATCTTGGCCTGTTCAAAAATACCAAGGTGAGCGAACGTTTGAATATTCAATTTCGGGCGGAGGCATTTAATACCTTCAATCGAGTAAATCTCTACAACCCCATCGGCAATATGGGCAGTCCTCAGTTCGGACAGTCGGTCACCGCTTTCCAGCCTCGAGAGCTTCAACTGGGTTTGAAGCTATTGTTTTAGCGTTCTCGAAGTAAAGTCGGAGTCCGCCGCCCCTTCGCTTTGCGGCGGAGTAGGTTCTTTCTCCCACCGGGACTTGAGTAACCTCGTTCGCCGCTTTTCAGCAAGTAAGAACAGCCGTAGATTTAGACAGGCCAGTTCACACAGGAGTGACATGGGAGGCAAGGCGGGTTCGCTAGTCCTATGGATGCTGCTGGCCGTGGCCTGCCTGCCGGGACATAGCCAAGACCAAGACTCGACCTCTCCTTCCCTGGGCGACGTAGCCCGGCAGGCGAGAAAGGACAAAAAACAGAATCAGGCGACGAGCGCCTCGATTGGCCCTGGTAGTGACGCGGCTGAGGCGAGGGAGATCGCCGGCCTGAAAGTTGCCACTTTCAAAGCCAATATTCTGATTACCGATTCTCATTCCGCCATCGAGAAATGGGTTCTTCTGCCTGCCAGGGAAAAACCGCGCGCCGGGAGGATTCGAGAGGTAACTCCGGGAACGAAAATTTACGTATCTTTTGTGGTTACGGATTATAACTTTCCAGTCTCCGAGAGCATGAATTTGACCCATCACGCCCGGTTTGTGAAACCCGGCGGAAAGTTTCTCGATATTCCACCAACATCCGCCACTATTGCGCCTGATCCCAGGTCACCGAGTGTAATCTCCTGCATCCCGTCTGGGACGTCACTTTTGATTCGGACGACAATCCACCTTCTCGGTGATCATCATCGACCATGTTCATTCCACTTATGCGAAAGGCGGAAGAGCATCTTGATGTCATCTGGAAGTTTTAAGCGGCAGATCGTTTAGCTGCCGACGCCCACCAGCCATCCAAATTGGGATCAGGGAGTTTATCGTCAACCAACAAGGCCGAGGGTGGCTAAACCCAGCTAAGCAAAACTGGATCCGG
>JASHSL010000281.1 GCA_030040855.1 Terriglobales bacterium | reverse complement strand
TTCCTTGGTGAATTTGTCGGTGTAGTACTTGCCCTTGAGATAGAGCCGATAGGCTTCAGGATTGTCCGTGGAGCCTTTCGTCAACTTCTTCTGATCCTCCGCCGAAAGTTGCGAGCGCAGCCGCTGAGAAACTTCCTTGGCTATGTCGCTTTCGACTGCCAGCAGATCAGCCAGCTTACGCTGGTACTGCTCGCCCCACAGCTGCTTGCCGTTGCCAACGTCATCGAGTTCGACGTCAATGCTGAGGTCGTCGCCGCGCTGAGCCACGCTGCCCGCGAGTACGGCCTGGACGTGAAGCTCGTCCCCAATCTTGCGGACATCCATCGCCTTGCCTTTGTAATGGAAAGCGACACTGTGCGGGGTCACGGACAGACTGGGCAATCGCGCCAGGCTGTTGTTGATGCTTTCCGTGATTCCATCCGAAATGTAGTCGGTATCGGGGTTGTTGCTCCGATTCTCCAGAGGAAGAACGGCGATGGAATCGATCTGGCCCGTCTTGGACCTCTTCAGATAAGCGGCAACTCCAACGGAACCGATCGCAAGCAGGATAGTGGCGATCGCCAAAGCAATTCTGTGCCGTTTGATTCCAGAAACACGCTGCGTAGACGAGGATCCTGCCTCGGCGCGGACCGCGCTCGAGTCGGACGCCGCAGCCGAACGGGGACTCTCGATTGCGGGAACCGCGGCTTCTTTTTGGGGAGCAATCTCCAGCCCTGCCTTGCGGAGACCGTCAATCAGGTGTTCTACGAGTTCCGGGTCGTAAAATTTTTCAAATTCCTTGCGTGCTTCCACGGCAAAGTCGGGCCGAATGGCAAGCAGTTCCTGCAACGCCTTCTCCGCTGGCCGCATTCCCAGCTGCCCATAGACCGCTGCGGTCAAGGCATGACTAAGGAAATAGCCCGGCAAGTTGAACTTGAGCGCAATGCTCAGAGCGCCACGATAGTCGCCTTTGCGATACGCATTCAAAAAGTGGGCAAACCAGTACCAGCCCGGATGGTGGGGATTGAGTTGCAAGGCAGATTCCACAAGCGCGCAGCCATGCTCCCAGTCGCCCGAGTAGGCCATCATCGTTCCCATAGTGGCCAGATTGGATCCATCCATGCGATTGAGTTCAATCGCCCGCTCTGCCGCCGGACCAAAAGCCAGAATGTTCTTTTGGAAAAACAACGTGGCCGCCAGAGCGCTACAACCAAGGTTGTTGGTGGGTGCTGCGTCCACGCTACGCCGTGCCGCTGCCAGGGCACGCTGAAGAGGATCAGGTTGCGGGTTGAACCCGAACGCGTGTTCGTGCCAGTAGATGGTCGACAGCATTGCCCAGATCTCACTCTGGTTCGGTGCGCTGCGAGCGGCACGTTCCAAAATCTGTCGTACCTGCGCATGCTCTTCAGGCGCGATTCGTTCGAAGTATCTGAAGGCGCGGAGTACCGCTTCGTAGGGGCTCAACTGGTCATCCGCCTTCCCACGGAGCGCATCGCTTATCGTGTGCGGCAGAATCCCGTAATAATCGGCGACGGTCGAGACAATACGGGGAACCAGATCATCCTGCAGCGCGAAAATGTTCCCCGGACTAAAGGTGCGTTCATAGTTCTCAGCCCAGAGATGAGTTCCCGAGACTGCGTCCACGACCTGCACCGCGAGCCGTAGCTTGTTGCCCGCCTGACGAAGGTTCCCCTCCATCACGTAACGCGCACCGAGTTCTTTGCCCATGGCCCGGACGTCCCCCGATTCGCTCGAATATTTCGCCGTCGAGCCTCGCGCGATCACTCGCAGGTATGAGAATCGGGACATTCCAGTCACGATGTCGTCGGTCAGCCCCTCAGCGAGAGCGGTGATCTCGGCGTTTCCGCCACCGTACCTGAACGGCAGCACTGCGACCCAGAATCCTTCGTCCGCACGGGCGGCGCCGGAATCGGCCGCAGCCGCTGCGCGTCGTGCCAGAGGCGTTGCCGTCGCCGACTGCTTAACCGTCTGTTGCAATAGATCGCGAAACTCGTTGCTGACATCGCGGGCCGTCTGCACGCGATGGCGCGGGTCTTTTTCCAGACAGCGCCGGATGATGCGGGCCAGATCGCTGGGGAGATCGGGACGGAGGTGCGTGACGGACAGTGGGGTATCCCGGAGAATCGCGGAGATCAGCTCCGCGTGAGAATTTCCCTCGAACGGGCGCCGTCCGGTCGCCATCTCGTGGAGCACGACGCCCATCGAGAAGATGTCGGTGCGATGGTCAAGCGGTCGGCCCGATGCCTGCTCGGGAGACATGTAGGCCGGCGTCCCCATGACCACACCCACTTGTGTGTGGCTGGCCGAGGTCAGAGTGGCATCACCGCGATTGGCCGCGCGAACATCTTTTGCGAGTCCGAAGTCCAGCACTTTGATGCGACCGTCGTTTGAGACGATGACGTTGGCAGGCTTCAGGTCGCGATGCACGATGCCCTTTTCATGCGCCGCTGCGAGTGCATCCCCCAGCGCACTGGCAATCTCAACGATCTGCTCAAGGGGGAGCCCCTCTGCGGGGATAAGGCGGTCGAGCGGCTGTCCTTCGACGAACTGCATCGTCAGAAAGTGGACGCCGTCGGACTCTTCCACCGAATAGATCGTGACGATGTTCGGGTGGTCGAGTTGGGCGAGCGTCTTGGCTTCGCGGCGAAAGCGGCCTAGCCGCTCGGGATCGTGTGCCATCTCAGCGGGCAGCACTTTGAGTGCTACATCACGGCCCAGTTTCGTGTCGGTGGCGCGGTACACCTCGCCCATGCCACCCGAACCGAGGGGCGCAAGAATCTCGTAGGGTCCCAACCGGGTTCCGGGAATCAGGGGCATGGGTTGTCGAACGATTTTACTCTGCCTGTGTTTCAAATACAGGAGAAGCTGCAGTTTCAGCCCCTATCATCGGCAAACCGCTCGACTGACTTGGACTCCGCCCGGCACCTCACGGGTTGAGTTTCCATTGAGCACTCGGCTACAATCCGCACCGCTGCTCGCAGCAAACGTCGCTTCTCGAGGCGTGGTTCCACGGCGTACCGACTTGCTTCGTCAGCGGAATCAGAACGGGAAGAAGGATTATTCACGGAGGCCGAATGGCGAGGTTTCTCTTCACAATGCTGCCGGCCAACGATCTTGGCTTACCCACACGCATGGTTCCCATTGCGCGTGCTCTTGCGGATCGCGGTCATGAAGTCGCCGTCTTCAATCCCGCTCCCGCCCCCGGCAAACTCATTGCTGAAGCCGGATTAACCAGCCTGCCCATGCCTGCGCGCCCGATGCCGGCTCCTGTGTTTGATCTCATGCAGGTCAGCGAGGCGTGGGACGTTGAGCACTTTTTCGGCGGCGTTTATACACAGGAAGGGTATGTGCGTGGCGCGGTTGCGGTGTATGTGGATCTGGTGCGCGATTATGCGCCCGACATGGTTGTGGATTCGTTTGAACCGATCGCCTGCCTCGCTGCGCGCATTCTCAAGGTGCCGTTGGCCACCGTCCTGCAAGGGAATATTCATCCCGCGAGCCGTGGCTTTCACTGGTGGGAGAGCGTGCGGCCTGCGGGACTGCCCAGCGCAGCGGCATTCTTCAATAACGTTGCATCTGAATATGGCCTAGGGCCGGTAGATCGCTGTGTCGATTTAATGGAGGGGGACCTTTCCTTAATCGTAGGAACGCCGGAAACGGATCCCGTGGCCGCGAGTACCGACATCACGTATATCGGCCCCATGGTGTTTCAACGAGGCGATGCGGCTCTGCCCGCGTGGGTAGACGAACTAAACTATGGGCAACCGCTGATTTGGGTTTATTCGGGTAATCCGAGGTACGCTCCCGTTGCCACTCCGTGCGATTCGATTGTTGTGATTCGTGCCGCCATCGAGGCTCTGTCCAAGGCTCCCGTTCAGGTTGTGCTCACCACGGGGTATCAGGACTTGCCGGAGGAATTTGGAGTTATGCCGCCGAATTTCCACCACGCTGCGTATGTGCCCGGCGTCCTGATGGCAAAGCGTTGCGATCTTATGGTGCATCACGGGGGTCATAGTTCAGTAATGACAGGATTGATGGCCGGAACGCCCGCCGTCATCATTCCCACCATCACCGAACGAGAGAGCAATGCGCGCAGGCTGGCAGCGCTCGGTGCGGGCGAAGTTGTTGTACCCATTGTCGGTGCAGATGGGGAGAAACGCATTGACGTAGCTGAATTCGGCAGAAAGGTGAGCCGTGTGCTGAGCGAGCCCTCCTACCGTCAATCTGCCAGGCGCGTGGCTGAGTCCATGGGCCAGTTTGGCGGCGCCCAAGCCGCCGCAGAGCGAATCGCGGAGTTTGCTGTCGCACCGCCTTTCTGACGTTCGCTACGTGTCAATCCAACGAATCGTGACCGGCCACACGATGTCCTCTGCGTCCAAGTTCTCGATAACGACTCGTGGATTACGGGAAAACCAGAAATTGAACCACAGACAGCCAGGCGGGCCAGAAGTCGGCTTCGAGGAAGGCGGTTTTGCCACAGCGCCCGCCGGGATTGGTCGCGACTAACGGCGTAGCGTAGAGCCACGCGGTTGATGAATACTTGGCGCCAGAAGCTATTTCCCAGAAGCTCGTTTGCACTAGCGTTTATGGCCAACTTCACGGTTGCTGACATCCGACCAGAATCCATCGTTTCCCAGGCCCGCGTTATACCCCTTCCCATTGGCGTTTCGCCATGACTAAGTGCGCGGTATGACGGGAAACGTAATGTCGTCTTGCCAGGTTAGCGAACCGGCCCGAGCGGATCCGCAGATCGTCCGAGATCGTCCGCGGCGTTCTTGACTCACGGATGCCCCGTCCGTAAGATAAACCAACCCGAAAGGCACGCGCCGATAATGGTTGGAGAAACCATCTCACACTATCGCATTGTGGAAAGAATCGGCGGTGGCGGCATGGGTGTCGTTTACAAGGCCGAGGACACACGCCTCGACCGATTTGTCGCTCTGAAATTCCTCCCTGACGATCTCGCCAAGGATTCGCAGTCTCTTAGCCGCTTTCGCCGCGAAGCCAAAGCCGCCTCTGCATTGAACCATTCCAATATTTGCACCATCTACGACATCGGAGAAGAGGATGGAAAAGCGTTCATCGCGATGGAGTTCCTCGACGGCCAGACGCTGAAGCACCGCATCAATGGCCGTCCGCTCGACATGGAAGAGCTGCTGCCCATTGCCATCGACATTGCGGATGCGCTCGATGTCGCACACTCGGCCGGAATCGTTCATCGCGATATCAAGCCGGCGAATATTTTCATCACCAAGCGCGGCGTTGCAAAGGTCATGGACTTTGGATTGGCGAAGATCACCGCGCCTGATTCCTCAAGCCAGATCGCCTCGGCCAACACTCTCACGTCTGCCTCGGAGGATCCGTACCTCACCAGCCCAGGTTCCGCGCTCGGCACCGTTTCTTATATGTCGCCGGAGCAGGCCCGCGCGAAACAATTGGACGCTCGCACCGACCTCTTTTCGTTCGGCTCGGTGCTGTACGAAATGGCAACGGGACAACTGCCCTTCCGCGGCGACAGCACCGCAACCATCTTCGAGGCTATCCTCAACCGCACGCCCACTGCGCCCGTGCGGCTGAACCCCGATGTCTCTCCCGAGCTTGAAAGGATCATCAACAAAGCGCTGGAAAAAGACCGCGACCTTCGATACCAGGTTGCGTCCGAGATGCGCGCCGACCTGAAGCGCCTTAAACGCGAACTGGATTCGGGCAAAAGCGCCGCAGTCATGCCCGCCGCGCCGACTTTCGCTCCAGTCACCGCCGTGCCCTCTTCACAGTCGGTCCAGGCGGCGTCCCATATTTCCGGTACGGCCTCGTCCGCACCCGCAGGGCAGGCAGATTCGCAGACCAGGTCGCCAAGCAGCGCTTCGATCTCATCGGCCCCGAGCGCGATCGCAGAGCCAATCGCACGCCATCGTGGCATGCTGTTTGCGGCCGTGGGCATCATTGCTGTGACTGCCATTCTGGCATTCACTTATTTCGCCGGTTGGTTCGGCAGTCATGGGCCGTACTCGCAAGCCGAGTTTAAACCGCAAGCGCTAACCTCGAACTCCTCCGAGGATCCAGTTGCAAGCGCGTCTATCTCTCCAGACGGAAAATATCTTCTCTTCGCCGATCTCGAAGGTCTCCATCTTCGCCTCATGACGACAGGCGAGACCCAGATACTGCCCACTCCCGACGAGTTTTGTTTCCGTTGAGCGCGCGTCGAATGGTCCCAGGATGGGACCAAGCTCCTGGTCAGCGGCCCGGTCGCGCAGGAGAAGCTGGGCATTTGGATGATCTCGATCATCGGGAGCTCGCTGAGAAAGCTGCGCGACGATGCCGATGATGCCGCGCTTTCCCCGGACGGTTCGCAGATCGCCTTCACCGATGTGGATAGGACTGCGATTTGGGTCATGGCCGTTGATGGCAGTCAGGCGCGGGGTGTAATCAAGGCAGAGCCCGACGTCAAATTTTACTCACCGACGTGGTTCGCCAATGTCAAGCGCCTCTTTTATGTGAAGGCGCGAACCGCGAACGGGAACACAGAATATGTGCTGGAAAGCCGAAACCTGCAGGGCGGTGATCCCGTGGTCCTGCTCCAGAACAAAAAAATCACCGATTTCACGTTGAACCAGCCCGGCCGCGTCGTTTACGCCCAGAGTGAGCCGCCGCCCAACCGGTATGACTCGAACCTCTGGGACCTGCGTTACGACCTAGAAAGCGGGAAACCCCAGGGAACTCCCCACAAGCTCACCGACTGGACGGGCTTCTCTTTCGAGAGCCTTGGGATGACCATGGACGGAAAACACTTCGTCTTCCTGAATGACAGGTTGCAGAGTGCCGCGTACTACGGCGAATTGGCAAACGGCGGAGACGAACTGAAAACGCCGCAGCGCTTGACCCTGAATGAAAACCTCAATTGGCCGGGCGGATGGTCCTCCGATAGCAAAACCCTCTTCTTCTATTCCAATCACGAAGGCAGCTTTAGCATCTACCAGCAAGGCATAGCGGATCGCACCGCCCAAGCGATCGCGACCGGACCGGAGGACAAATGGGCGCCGCAGATTAGTCCTGATGGAAAGTGGGTACTCTATTTGCAGTGGACCAAGGCGGCGGACGGAAGCTTGTTATCGGGGAAGTTGATGCGTACCTCAGTAACAGGCGGAGCACCCGAGAGCGTCATGGATATTGAGGGCCATCCCAACGTAGGCGAATATCCCGGCACGACGGCAGGTGACTTCCCCAGCTTCCGCTGCCCGCACGCTGGCGCCGATTGCGTGATCGCCGAGAAGAACGAAAACCAGATCGTCTTCAGCAGTTTCGATCCGGTGAAAGGCCGCAAGGCGGAGCTCGTCAAGGTTCCTTTCAATAGGGTTCGCACGGGTTGGGACCTGTCTCCAGATGGCACTCGGCTCGCAATTTCCGAGTTCAGCTACCAGAAAGGCGAAATCAGTATCGTTCCGCTCAATGGGGCTGCTCCCCAGAAAATCTCGGCCATGCCGTGGACAGAGCTAATCACCGTTGCCTGGGCCGCCGACGGCAAGAGCCTCTTCCTCGCGAGCTTCTCTTCACGGGGAACTGCTGTTGTGCACCTCGACTTCGCCGGTCACTCCAAGCTCCTCATCAAGCCGGTTTGGCATATTTTGACGCTGGAGGCGTCGCCCAGTGGCAAGTACCTTGCCTTCGGTCCGGTCATTTCTAACTCAAATGCCTGGACGATGGGTTCTTTTCCGGCGAAGTGACCTTCTAGAATCCGGAAATTGAACCACGCAGAGCCTGACGGGCCAGAAGTCGGCTTCGAGGAAGTCTGTCTGAGTAGCACCGCCTGGGGATTAGTCGCGATTAACGGCGTAGTGTTTACCGAACTCGATCGGTAAACGCTAGCCGAGGAACCGGAGATCTCGACGCTGTGAGTCGATCCGCTCGCCTACGGAAAGCCGGCTATGTTGATCGTACATCCAATGCATTGCGCGCCAAAAGCGTCTTTGCGCGCCTGCTCTGCCGCGGCCCGCAATTGCGCAGCCTCTGCATGGAATCCGGCTCGATCAAGGACCTGCGAATAGGCAATTTGCGCCCCCAGATACATCGTATTGTTTCGACCAAGCGCGTGCTCGATGATGGCGAGTCCCTCCCGCATATCGGCCAAAGCCCCGTTCATGTCTTGCAATTGAGCATATGCTTTGCCACGCAGCAAATGTTCCCATCCCGTGAGCCAGTGCTCCTCCCCTCGGGTCCGGCGGCATAGGTCAAGGGCACGCCCGAAATCTGCAACTGCGGCCAAAGTGTGGCCCTCGCCCTGCGCCAATGATGCTTGGGTCTCAAGGAAAAGCACAAAATCGTCGTCGATCAGATCGTGGGCCACCCTCATCACGTCCGAGGCTTGCTTGAGGCACTGTTTGGCTTCATGCATCCGCCTTTGCATCAGAGCAAGGTGTGCTAGATTTACGAGGGATCGCATAATTGCGGCGTTGTCGCCTGTCGTCTGGCGTAAATGAAGCGCTTTCACCCACATCGCCTTGGCAACATCGAATTCTCCAGCGTCGCTATACACCTCGCCGTAGTTGTTCAGCGCTGCCGCGTAGTCGCCTACGTGCTCGGGATCGCGCTCCAGAATACGCAGTGATCTTTCGAATGCCGCCTTTGCGTCTATAAACTTGCCCACCTGGTGGTAGAGGACACCAAGGGTGATGTAGCTGCGGCCGAGTTCGATTCCAGTCAACTCATTAGAATCGACGGCTAGCTTCGCCATATCGATGGCCCTGTCGAAGTCTCCTTGCCGCTCGAGTACAAGAGCATCGTGCAACTGTTCGTGAGGATCGCTCTGCGCGAGAAGGCTCGAGCAAGCCAGCAAGAATACGATCGAGATCCTGTTAGTGGGTCTCGTGCGAACACAGAAACGTGAGACATAGGTCAATCCACTAGAAGTTCGACAAACCTGACGTACATGCAGGGAGAACAGGACTACGTAGAGTAAGCTAGGCCTGCGACGCCTACACGCGCAGAGCACAATGCCCGCAGGTTGGCTGCACCTTAAGTCGTTTGGCTTCTGACACTCGACCATACCACACCCGAGTGTTTCACCGTGCGTGTCTGATCACAGAAATCCACATCCCTGAGACCACAGTGCCGGCTGCGATGGCAACTATCTCAGGCTTGTTGTCTCCTGCTTGCGCGTGCCAATACCAGGGCGAAACAATCACGCCCGCCTGCCCTACTGGTCCCTCCCGTCGCAAGACTTTTGCCAATCTAGTGCAAAGGGTAACCCCCTGACGGCAAAGGACAAGAGAATACTGCTGTCGAACCAGGGTGTTTAAAGGTGTCCACTGCCGGGCCTTAGATGTCCGGAAGCGAACAGGCAACCATCGCTATGCTGGGTTTAGTGATCAGGCAAGCTCGCCAGCCGATTACCCGCGATTAACGGCGTAGTGTTTACCGAACTCTTTGCCGGGTTTCACTGCGATTGGTAATCCCTTGTCGACTACTACGCGGCCTGTTCCCGGTATCAGCGCCCCTTCATATTGCGGACTAGGCCCTCTAGGGTTGGCAAAGCCCGGAGTGTCTTGTTTCAGGGACACCGAAATTCGAAGTTGATTCCTATTTCCACAGAATCTTTAGGTGGGCTCGGCTGCCGAATTTGCCACCCCTTAACAGCCGAAATTGCCGCCTGCGTCAGCAATGGATTGCCTGACGCAACTTTCACGTCTCTGACGGACCCGGTCTGTGTATCGATGGCCGCAATTAGACGCACTCCACCCTGAATTCTCGCTGCCTTGCAAGCGGAGGGTATTTCGGAAGCTGACACTGTCCCTTCCCCCATCTCACCCTTCAACAGACCAAAAGTTCCGAAACTGCTGCGTCAGAGAATAGGGAGTGCAATTTTCAAGCGTGAGAATTCCAGGGCTGCGCCGCGAGAGCTTGGGGCGGCTGGTTCAAGGCAATTATCGGCTGCCTGAGTCACCACGACCGAACGCCCGCGCCAGCATGACCGCCATCAGCAGGCTCCCCGCTCCAAACACGAGCACATCCAAGATACGGCGGATGTGAAACTCGCCGACATGACACACAAGAACGTATCCGACCATCGCATTGAAAGTGCCCCAGAGCACATTCACCATCGGCGAGGACAGTCCGCGACCGGGCGGGGAGGCAAACGGGGTTGGAAATGAGCGTCCGCAAATGCCGCTAACGAAATGTGGAACGGCATTGGCGAGGAAAGCGCCCGCGAAAAAATAGGCAACGTATGAATACCAGTGCATTGCTCGTCCTTACCTGGCAGCGTTGGTTCAAGCAGGAACGGAGCACCGAGCGGATCATAGCACGTAGTTCAACCCGATGAGATAAATCCCACCATGCGGCTGCTTCCGAGCCGCTGGAGTATTGACGGAGAAGAAACTCTTGCTCGGCGTCACAGACCTCGGCAACAGACCGCTCTAGACTAAGAATCACCAAGGATTGCCAAGATTCAAGGTTGAAACGCCCGGAGGAGGTTTCCGTGAAGCCCACATCTCCGTTCCTATTGAGGCTTGTGCTGGCGACAATCTGTTTCTCTGCTATCTCGGCAGCACAGGCGCTCAAGCCTGTCCAACTTCCGCCGCCGCAGACGACAGGGGGACGCCCCCTGATGGAGGTTCTCAAAGACCGTAAATCGACCCGCGAGTTTGGTTCGGGAACGCTCTCGCCGCAGACGCTTTCAAACTTGCTCTGGGCGGCTTTCGGAATCAACCGACCCGATGGGCGTCGTACTGCGCCTTCTGCTATGAACTGGCAGGAGATCAGCATCTACGTGGCAACTCCGGCAGGCGTGTACGTCTACGATGCCAAGGCGAACGTATTAGAGCCCGTGCTGGCGGGTGACTTCCGGGCGGCTACGGGAACGCAGTCCTTCGTCAAGGAAGCGGCTGTAAACCTAGTCTATGTTTCCGATCTTTCGAAGACTGAAGGTGCGGCTTCTTCCGAGGCGGAGATGTACACAGCCGCCGACGTGGGATTCATCGCGCAGAACGTTTACCTGTACTGCGCCTCCGAGGGGCTCGCTACAGTGGTGCGTGCGGGTATCGACAAGCCCGCGCTCGCCAAGACCCTCAACTTGCTAGCCAACCAGAGAATCATCTTGGCGCAATCGGTGGGGTATCGGAAGAAGTAGCGGATGCCTCGCAGCAATGACTGAACCAACTTCGTAGACCTCCTGCTCACTGTCAATGACCGCCCGGCGAACCCCATAACTTCCATGGGAGAATGATCCCCACACATGAATGCCGCAATCCCTGAGCGCAGACCTGCGAGCGAGGAAATCTCCGGTCTGACCGAGCGCGTCACCTTCCACAACAGCGAGAAGGGCTTCTGCGTCCTGCGGGTGAAAACGCCGGGGCATCGCGATGAGACCACGGTCATCGGGTCTCTGCCGACCGTGACTGCTGGGGAATGGCTGGTCGGCGAAGGCTGGTGGGTCAGGGATAGGGGGCATGGGCTGCAATTCAAGGCAAGCACCATGAAGACCGAGTCGCCGACCACCAACGATGGGATCGAGCGGTACCCCGGCAGCGGCTCGAACTCGCCATAAAATCGACGTAGCCACGATCCATCACATAGAAGGAACCAGCCTCAGGAATGAACTGGTCGAGAATATTGATGTCGTGTGTTTTCCCTTCTGTAATGCAGATAAAAGTGGGGATGCTGCCGTGTAGGTGCAACAAGGTATGCATCTTGACTGCAGCTTTGTGGTGGCGGAACCGTGCCCAGGGAAACAGTTACAAACAGAGATCGATGGTTTGACCGACGTTCCTGGGCCATTGTCGCAACCCTTCCGAACGTCTCCAGGACCCCTCATTTTCGGTCAAATTGAATTCAAATCATTCCCGGCATCAATGCTGGCTAAGAATTTCGGAATCAGGAGCTTAGGTCGAGGCGGCCAATCTTTCCCCGGACAGCAGTGACCATCGATGAAGCCCAACGCCAGAAATTCTCCAGGACGTGCTTTAGTTTCCGTCAGTTTTGGAGAATAAGACCCAGGCCGACTGGCCGATCGCTTCAACCATCATTGGTTCCCTGTCTCGGGCTCTATGACGCTTGCAATTGGTCACGCGGATCGGTGATTCGTATCACCCGGCGAATTCTTTTCATGCAGATAGACTTAAAAATCGTGAGATACGGAGTCGTCATCGACAACCGCCGGTGCATTGGGTGCCATTCCTGTACGGTGGCATGCAAAGCTGAGAACAAAGTTCCGTTGGGCGTTAACCGGACCTGGGTCAAGTATGTGGAGAAGGGGCGATTTCCGCACGTGCGTCGTGTTTTTCAGGTGACGCGCTGCAATCACTGCGAGAAACCCCCGTGCGTTGCGATCTGTCCTGTGAGTGCGATGTACCAGCGCGAAAATGGGATTGTGGATTTCAACTCTGCCTGGTGCATCGGATGCAAGGCCTGCATGCAGGCCTGTCCCTACGACGCTATTTATGTTGACCCGGACCGGAACACCGCGGCCAAATGCCACCTCTGCGCGCATCGCATCGAAGCGGGCCTAGAACCCGTGTGCGTAGTAGTTTGCCCAGAGCGCGCCATGGTTGTGGGGGATTTGGACGATCCTAAAAGTGCGGTCGCAGAGTTGCTGGCACGCGAGACGGTCCGGGTGCGCAAGCCGGAAAAAGGAACGCGACCCAAGGTCTTTTACATCGATGCCGACGAAAGCACGATGGTCCCTACCGCCGCACGTCACGAATCCTTCTACATGTGGGCAGAACGGAATAGGCAAGTCCGCGGAGGTGGAGCTCTCCACATCCCGGACAGTCCATTTCTGCAAAAGGATACTCTGGCAGCCTATGATGTCGCGCACGATTGTCCCTGGGGTTGGCAGGTGCCGGTTTACTTCTGGATAAAGTCCATCGCTTCCGGGCTCCTCGCTGTGCCTGCAATCGGCATCGCTCTGGGACGTCTCTCCGCTGACCGCTTACGTGACACGGTTTTGTCAACGCTAATCCTTATTCTCATGGGGATAACTGTGGTGATGCTGGTGTCCGATTTGAGCCAGAAGCACCGTTTCCTGAAGGTATTGGCGTCCCCTCAGCACCAGTCGTGGTTGTCACGAGGGGCATTTCTGTTGGTCATCTACACCGTACTTTGCGGAACGTTCTGGCTAAGCGACCTTGCAGGCCAGCTGTGGCTTTCTCTGGTGTTGCTCTGGCCTGTCGTCCTTTCTGGATTGCTGACGGCTGAATATACGGCATCGCTACTTGGACAGTGCGATGGGCGCGACCTGTGGCAGACACCCCTTCTGCCAGTGCACCGTATTGTCCAGGCGCTGCTCGCAAGCGCCGCCGTGGTGGTACTGCTCCCCACTACCTTCGGCGCTACCGTCCGCACAGCGAATCTGGCGGTCACAGTTCTCTGCATCTGCCTGATTCTTCACCTGCTCATGATTCTAGGCGAAATCGCCATCCCTCCTAGCACCGACAACGCAGCATATTCGATTCGCTTAATCGCGCGTGGTCCGTACGCGACCCTGTTCTGGGCCGGAGCGGTAGCGCTGGGTGGTGTGCTCCCCTTACTGCTGTTATTTACCGCCGCCAATAACGTGGCCGTAATGGGACTGTCTGGCTTGCTCGCTCTAGGAGGTCTGCTGGCATTCGAATGCTGTTTCATCATGGCGGGGCAGCGTGTGCTTAACAGTTAGTGGGAGAGGCATGAAACCTTCGAGCGTGAACGACTTCAGGAATACTGGCAGCCGACTTTTTTCGTGCCCTCCGGCAGAGAAATGGGACGACTGGGTGGAGTTCGATCCCGTGGCTTGGCCGCGCCGTGTGGCGCGGCATTACCAGCTTATACCCACGATCTGTTTCAACTGTGAGGCTGCTTGCGGACTCCTGGCTTTTATCGACAAGGAGACAGGGCAGGTCGCCAAGTTCGAAGGTAATCCCAAGCACCCGGCCAGCAGGGGCCGGCTTTGCGCCAAGGGTCCAGCGGTCATCAATCAGATCCATGATCCCGACCGGGTGCTTTATCCCATGAAACGAATCGGCCGCAGGGGAAGCGGTCAATGGCAGCGAACTTCCTGGGATGAGGTGCTAGCAGTCTTCGCAGCGCGCGTTCGTAAGGCCGTCCTGGAAGGCCATGGCGAGGAAGTCATGTACCACGTCGGCCGACCTGGCTACGACTACATCATGGAACGTACGCTGCAGGCTTGGGGAATAGACGGGCATAACTCGCATACGAACATCTGCTCTGCCTCGGCCCGGTTGGGCTATGTGCTTTGGCACCATGCCGATCGTCCGTCTCCGGACCACGCTAACGCGCGTTTCATCTTGCTACTCTCAGCCCATCTTGAATCCGGACATTACTTCAATCCCCATGCGCAGCGCATCATCTACGGCAAAATGGCCGGCGCCAAACTGGCAGTCATGGATCCACGGCTGTCGAACACGGCAAGTATGGCGGATTATTGGATGGCGAGTTATCCCGGGACCGAGGGTGCGGTCCTTCTCGCCATGGCCAAGGTCATTCTTGAGGAGAACCGTTTTGATGCTGCATTCATGAAGAACTGGACCAACTGGGAAGAATTGGAGGTAGATGGTTTCAAGGCTGACAGCACCAGCTTTGAGGCAGCTATCGAAGCGCTGAAGCAGCACTACGCGCATTACACTCCCGAATTTGCCGAGAAGGAAAGTGGTGTGCCTGCAGAGGTAATCATAAAAGTGGCCCGGGAAATCGCCGATGCGGGAAGCCGCTTCGCATCCCATCTTTGGCGCGGCAGTGCGTCAGGAAATCTCGGCGGTTGGCAAGCAGTTCGCGCACTGATGTTGTTGCACGTACTCACAGGTTCAGTGGGAACCAAAGGCGGGCACAATCTCAATACCTGGAACAAATTTGTGCCGCGTCCTTTCAAGGTGCCGCCTCCACAGAAGCACTGGAACGAATTGCTCTACCCTCCCGAATGGCCGCTCTGTACTCATGAGATGTCATTCCTTCTTCCTCACCTGCTTAAAGAAGGGCGTGGCCACCTCGAAGCGTACTTCACGCGCGTCTTCAATCCAGTCTGGACCTATCCCGACGGCTTCTCTTGGATCGAAGTGCTACGCGATGAGAAACTGATCGGCCTGCATGCGGCGCTGACCCCGACCTGGAGTGAAACCGCTTGGTTCGCTGATTACGTACTGCCCATGGGCTACAGCTCCGAGCGTCACGACCTGATGAGCCAGGAAACCCACGCCAGCAAATGGATCGGATTCCGCCAGCCTGTGCTGCGGGTATTCCAGGGAAAACAGGGAAAGCACGTGGAGTTTACGTATCAAGCCAACCCCGGCGAGGTTTGGGAAGAAGATGAGTTCTGGATCAGTCTCTCCTGGGCCATAGACCCAGACGGTGCAATGGGCATCCGTCAGTGGTTCGAATCGCCGTACCGGCCGGGGCAGAAGATCACGGTAGACGAATACTATCGCTGGATTTTCGAAAACTCGGTACCGGGACTCCCAGAAGCGGCGCGCAAGGAAAGTCTCACGCCGCTCGAATACATGCGGAGGTACGGCGCTTTCGAAGTGACCACGGATGTATATAAGCTCAACGAAATAGCAGTTCCATCCGCTGAATTGGAGGGCTCAACCGTTGGGTCCCATGGCATGGCAACCAAGGACGGCAAACCTATAGGCCTTTCCCTCGATGGCAGGGTAGTCACCGGTTACAATACCCCCTCTCGCAAGCTCGAACTTTTTTCTAGGACACTGGTTGACTGGAAGTGGCCTGAGTTCGCATTCCCGGAATACTACCGCAGCCATGTACATCGCTCAGCTCGCGAGGCTTCGTCCGGGATGCAAGCCCATGATTTTGATCCACGATATGTGCCAGTCGTTGATTGGCCGACGGAAGCGCACGGTGACATTTACACCCTGCTACCTATCTTCCGCTTGCCGACACTGATCCACACACGATCAGGCAACGCAAAGTACTTGTACGAAATCGCTCACAAGAATCCGCTCTGGATGAATCCGCTCGATGCGGAAAAACTCGGGGATATTCACACCGGGGATCTGCTGAAGGTTCACACTGAGATAGGCTATTTCGTGCTGCACGCCTGGATCACCGAGGGTCTGACACCAGGGGTCGTGGCTTGCTCTCATCACCTGGGCCGCTGGCGCATGCACAAGGGCGACAAAATCGAGTGTTTCACCAGCGCACTGGTTGACTTGCAGGAAGTCGGAAAAGGCCAATGGAAGATGCGGCAGATCACAGGTGTCGAGCCCTACGAGAGTTCCGATCCAGACACACGACGCGTTTGGTGGAGCGATGCGGGAGTGCATCAGAACATCACATTTCCGGTCCATCCCGATCCTCTCAGTGGAATGCACTGCTGGCATCAGATGGTGCGCGTGGAGAAAGCCGGTCCCGACGATCGCTACGGCGACATTTATGTTGACACCAACCTGTCTCATGCCGTTTACCACAAATGGAAAGCGTTGACGCGCCCCGCGCCAGGACCGGGAAATCTGCGCCGGCCGCTGTGGTTCCCCCGGGTGGCCAGACCTGCAGAATCGACGTATTACTTTGACCAAACAAAATAGGGGTGACGCACCTCTTGTCGCACAGCCACCCGACTCGGACAGTTCCTGCATTCGAAATGAAGCTTCCTAGTCTCGACAGAGCAACAACCACGGTAGTGCTTCAATCGGCGTGATCGCAGGTGATTCGGCAATATTCGAGCAGTTGTGCGATGACTCCAAGTCAATTCCGGCAAGCAATCTATGCCTTTGATTCCGCTGGTCTGTGTCGCTTCGATTCCGATTTAGCGGCGTTTTTCGCTCTAATAGCACACATCATCATGCCGGCAGCACGTTAATCGATGTTCACGGCACTGAATCTAAGAACATTGGGGGATTTAACACATGAAACGCTTAATCGTATTGGCCCTCTCTACAGTCGCCGCCTACTGTGGGATCTGTTCGGCGCAGAGATGTCCGATCGGGTGTGAGAGCAAGATCGAGACACTAGGGAATCAAATGGCTGCCCAGCAGAAAGCACTCAACGAGGTTCCGTACGTCCAAAAATTTACGCTCACGCCATCACCTGATCCGGCTCACGGTATGTCCTCGGAGCGAGAGCTACAAGATTATGTGGATGTTCTTCTGGTGCATGTGTCTGTGGATCACGAGGAAAGCGCCGTTCTGTTCCCAACTGCTCAGGCACAGCCGTTAGCCCCACAAAGCTTCCAACTCAATCGGGCGACGCTGTCGTCGAAATGCCGAGGCTCCAGCGGTGCTTCAACTTCGGCGAAGGTCAACGTGTTCGTGGGCTTATTGCAGGATGCCGCAGGCAAGAATGTGTTCGGTGTAAGGATCGCTATTGAGGGATGCAGTCCAACAACCGGCCAAATACCCGTGGAAGTTGCGGTGTTGCGGAAAATATAGCGTCACTTCAGCCCCTCTCCTCAGCAGGTCGCTTTTGATAGACGCGTATAACGCTGCATCTCTGATACTTTGCTGGACTTGGGCGTGATCCGTCGGATCCCAGTCTGGATGTCCCGTTTCGATTGGCATTGCGTATTGGGTGTCGACTCGAGAGTGAGCAAGGGAGAGTCCTGCTCATCTCCGCCGCAAAGAAATCGGGCGAACTCGCTGCTCCCTTGCCGATCGGCCTCGCCTGCGTCGCTGCTGCTACGGAGAGAGCTGGTCATAACGTGCGGCTGTCGCGGCCTGCAGCAAATGAGCGTGAAATCGGGATCGCAGATGCGGTTCTGCAGCTTCGTCCGGACGTCATCGCATTTCGACCAGGGACATCGATGAGCAGAAGATGCAGGATCCGCGCTTCTTGTTGGCTTCGCTGCGCGAACACGTGGCTGCTTGCCGCCGCGTCTCCTCTGCACCTGTAGTCCTAGGCGGAGCCAGCTACAGCATCTTTCCCTAACCTGCGCTTCGGTACTTGCGAGCGGATATGGGAATCAAAAGGCGAGATGGCATTCCCTGCCTTGCTCAGCTGGATCGAAGAGTAAGGGCACTCCAGGACTGTCGCAATACCAATCGTGATGGCAATCACAGTGCTGCATAGCATTACATCGATAGGCTGCTGCTGTGAGGCGAGCAATGACAGCCTCAAGTCGAAGTCCTCTTCTAACGACAGCTAAAGCGGTACCCAGTCCGGGCCCGGCATCATTGTTACATCCCGCTCCGTCAGTCTCCGTCATTTCTGCCTCCTCCACAGCCCCGGTTGATTCCCCTCAGCGCTGGATCATTGCCATTGCGGTGCTGTCAAGCGCCGTCATGGAAGTACTCGACACCTCGGTGGTTAACGTCAGCCTGCCCCACATTGCAGGCTCTCTTTCCTCGAGCGTAGACGAGGCGACCTGGGTGCTCACCTCCTACATCGTAGCCAACGCCATCATTCTTCCGATCACAGGCTGGCTGGCGAACTACTTGGGTCGAAAGCGCCTGCTGATGACCGTGGTAACGGGGTTCACCCTGTCGAGCATTTTGTGCGGCCTTGCCCCGAATTTGCCCGCGCTAATTTTCTTTCGTGTGCTTCAGGGCACGACCGGCGGAGGACTCCAGCCACTTTCACAGGCGGTTCTGCTGGAAGAATATCCCGACCAGGAACGCGGGAAAGCGATGGCATTCTGGGGGTTAGGAATCGTTGCCGCGCCGATTCTCGGTCCCACGCTCGGAGGCTGGATCACCGATTCCTATTCCTGGCGTTGGGTCTTCTACATCAATGTGCCAGTCGGCATTCTCAGCCTAACCTTGATTTATTTGTTTGTTTACGATCCACCGTATATTCGACGGGGCTCGCTGCGGGTTGATGCCTGGGGTTTGGGAATGCTTGCCGTTGGAATGGGCGCCCTGCAGATCATGCTCGACAAAGGACAAGAAAATGATTGGTTCGGCTCTGACTTAATCAGAATTCTGGCCGTGGTCGCTGTGTTGTTTCTTGCGTCTTTCGTGATTCGCGAGCTTACCGTCAAAGATCCGATTGTCCACTTCCGACTGCTGCAATACCGCACTTTCGGGATCGGCATCGCTCTGGTCGTTACCCTCGGCTTCGTGCTGTACGGAAGTCTGGTGTTGTTGCCGCTATTCATGCAAACGTTGCTCGGCTGGACTGCAACGACGGCGGGAATATGGACGAGCCCACGGGGTATTGCGACCGCCATCTGCATGCCGCTCGTCGGATATCTGCTTGGTAAGGGCTGGGACGGGCGTTGGATGCTGGCATTTGGATTTGGGGGCGCGGGCCTCGCCTTCTTCGGCTATTCCCATATGACTTTGCAATCTGGCACCTGGGATATTTTCTGGTATCAGGTCAATCAGGGCTTCGCTATGGCTTTCCTGTTCGTGCCCCTGACCACGCTGACCATGAGCCCGATTCCCAAAGAGGAAACAGGCTATGCCACGAGCCTCTACAGCGTCATGCGCAACATCGGATCCAGCATGGGAATTTCCTTTGTCACAACGTCTGTCGCGCGGCGCTCCCAATTTCATCAAGATGTTCTGGCGTCACACCTCGGTTCCGCCAGTCTCCCGACCCAGCAGGTGCTCGGGCATATCAGCCAGTTTATGCAACAGCGTGGGTTCGACTCAGTAACCGCCCCGCAGAAGGCCCACGCGCTGCTCTACCAGATACTTCAGCAGCAAGCAGCTTTATTGAGCTACGTGGACGTGTTTCACATCATGGGTATTTTGTTTCTGGCAATCATTCCTTTGATCGTCTTCATGCGTCGGGCTGGAGGCAGATCCCTGGACGTCTCATCACATTGAGAGCGGATCACTTGTGGGGGCAGGCTGCGAAGAGCGCGCAGGCCAGCCTAACACTGTATCCGCTCCGGGCATGATAGGGGCACTCGCGCATCTCCGCCTATCCGCATCTTCTGGCGGGCGCGATGGGGCGACTACGTGTCCTTGTCCTACAAGCACGCCCAGCATCGCCACCGCCATCAGCGACGCGGAGGTGGTTATCTCAAGCGAACGATCTGCCAAAAGGCTACGAAGGTTGATCTAAGCAACTAGTAAGAATGTCCCAGCGACCGATGCCAGCGCGTTTCTTTGTCGGATTGCTACAGTGACGGCGCGCTTCTGGGTTTCTGGCTAGGGCAATTTCATCATTCAGGCGCATCCTCCATTTCACGCTGCTTACAGCGGCAAGAAGAGCATGGATCCGAATTATGAAAAGGCGACGCGAGGGTGATGGCTTTGTACGCCGGGGGGCGGCTGAACAATTCATTCGAAGTGCAGGCAGACGTCAAAGACGCCGCGGGAGCCGGGTTGAGCAACGCTCTGGGGCTTGGCGGAATCACGAACCTCGACGTTGTCCGCATTCCAGGCGAAGGGTCTCCCTTGAGCACCGCACCTATCTCGCGCGGGGCATGCTTCACGCCGTATTCGGCTCGAGCAAGGATCGAAAACGATCGCAGTGCCTTTTCGTTGTTTGATGAGTTGTCGCGACGTCGCCTAGAAATTCGTTTCATGCATTCAAAGCTGTTCCCGCTTCAACCGGCTTGCCTTCTTTCGATAGCGCAATCGTCTCTTGTCCGTTCGGACTAACGGTCGCGCGGTCGGGGCTTTGCAGCAGTGATTCGGGTCACCCAACGGGCCGTCAGGTTACTTTCGCTTGGGCTATGGTGTTTGCAGCGCTTGTCGGCGAGGTCATAGAGCCTCTTAGCTTGGTTGGCCCGCGCTGTCACGTGCCGAAGTGAGTAAGCGACTTTAGCTCACTCCACCAAGAGGAAGTGAGCGAAGCACCTTCGCGACGAGCCCCCATTGAGATCCGATGCCCGCGCCCAGGGCAGGGTGACGGTCAGTTCAGGGACTTTGCTTCACGGACACCGGCGATTACTTCTCCACGAGCCAGTCCAACGCCTCTTCACGAGTTTTGAACGTCGGCAGATCGCGCTGGGAAAAGTTCTTGAGGTTTTCGTAGAACACATGCGGCAAGGTGTCGGTTCCGTACCACGCCGACCGCTTCAGATGCGGACGATCATAAACCGTGCCTTGCTTCATTCGTTCAACCGCATTGCGGTCAAACTTTGCTCCCGTGAAATCTACCAACAGAAGCACTGAGCCTTTGGGCTGTTCGGTCACGTAGCTGGGAACCAGGCGCGCGAGTTTTTCCAACTCGTCAGGGGAGCAGCGCGAACAATCCACGAACAAGATTTTTTTACCTTGATGCTCAATGAATCGGATGCGATCTTCCATGGGCACCTCCCACGAGAACCAGCGGCGCAACAGCCGTCTCGCCAGTCCGGTATCAAGGTAAGGTAGCAAAGATTCCGTCAGCAGTCCTAATTTTCGTCACCCCGCCGCAGCCCGTTCCGGGCTAGCACGCCGGCAGCAGCGTGCGATCTTTCGTGACGCTGACCGCGTGCGTAGTATCCTTCATCACTTTTCGGCTGAATGTTGCATTCTTGGGTTGATAGGTACCGTAGGGGTACTATATGACGTCTTAGGCCTGAAAATTCGATGCGGCGGGAGTGCCGGCATCATTGAAAGCTGGCATTTGGCCGAGGGTGAGGATTACGTCGCGCGATTGTCGGCCGCGGTTCACTCGCAGTTGCACAGTGGTTCCCGGTGCCACTCCCCATCCCCGGGTGCATGGGATGACGCCGGTTTTCTGCCGGAAATCGTTAAGCCTGCTGCTCGGTTGACCATTGAGTTCCTCGATCACATCACGTTGCTGCAAGCCAGCGGCGGCACCTGGACCGTTGGGCACAAGATTGCTGACCAAGACTCCTTTTTCGCGAGAACCGTTAAAGGCCGCATCGCGGATACCAAGCCCAGCCGTGCCGCAGAATTCGCGGAAGGTGAGCTTGAGAAAGACGAACACGTTCGCGACGCCAGTACTTTTTGGGAAGTGCAGAAACCGAACAATTAGAAGCTAATGACATATGGAAGCGCTTGCTCCCCCTTCAGCCCGATTGGTGCATTACACGCGCCACTGCTCGCTGGCCACCCCCTAGCGGCAACCTCAGTAGAGCCACAGGTCTTCTTCAGAGCCGAAGTTCCGCTGCGCAATGAGCACCAAACGCAGAACATTCTGCTTCTACATTGAATACTGCGGAAAAGAAGGGCGGTTTGGCTCAGGATCAGTAACTTTTTTCCTTCCCGGCTGCGGTTCAGAACCGCGAGAGACATAAGCTTGGCGTTCTTGAGCTCGTTTACGCCCGTTTTTCGACGGCCGTTACGGCATGGCTAAGCCTAGGCAATCACGAAGCAGGGACCAGACCGTGGCGCTAATCAAGGTGGCGCACATCTGGGGCCTTATATCACTTGGCGCGATAGCCCTCCCACGCTGATTCATAGGTGCGGCCCTCGATCTCGAGAGAGCCGAAAGTGAAATCACCAAAGCGCAAGTTTTTGACC
>JASHSL010000280.1 GCA_030040855.1 Terriglobales bacterium | reverse complement strand
CGCTCTGCCTTTGCCCCGCTTCCGGGCTCGGCGGGCGGCCTCCGGTTTCTGCTCCCTACCCCAGCCCCTCCCGACCGCGCCGCTTATTCGGTTAAGATCATGGGGCCTTCCTTGGTCACCGCGACGCAATGCTCGAAGTGAGCGCTTGCGCTTCCATCTGCGGTCACCGCAGTCCACTTATCCTCCAGCACCCGCGTACCCGGTTGGCCGGAGTTGACCATGGGCTCTATGGCGAGCACCATACCCTCCCGCAGGCGTGCGCCGTGGCCCCGCGTTCCAAAATTCGGGACTTGCGGCTCCTCGTGAAGCTTGGTCCCAATCCCATGGCCCACAAATTCGCGGACGACGCTGAAGCCGTTGGCTTCCACATGCTCCTGCACGGCTGCGCTCACATCCCCCACGGCGTTTCCGATCCGCACCTGTTGAATGGCCTTGTAGAGGGCAGCCTTGGTGACATCGAGCAGTTTGCGAACCTCCTCGGCGATGGAATCGCCCACCGGAAACGTAACCGCAGCGTCGCCATAATAGCCGTCGAGGACCACCCCGCAATCCACCGAAACAATGTCACCCGCCTTGAGCACCCGCTTGTCGGAGGGAATTCCGTGTACGATTTCTTCGTTCACCGAGGTGCACAGTACGCAGGGATAATCGTAATACCCCTTGAATGCCGGTTTCGCCCCCAAATCACGGATCTTCCGCTCGGCCGCGCGCTCCAACCCCATGGTGGTGACGCCCGGAGCGATCAGCCCGCCCACGTAGTCGAGCACTTGTCTTACGATGCGGCCGCTGCGCCGCATCTTCTCGATCTCCGCCTGCGATTTACAAACGATTGCCATCCCTAGCACCGGTCGCGGGCGTGCCTCTCTATGGCATGAAAGATCTGTTCCGCCACTTGATCGACCGGCAAGCTGCCATCGACCGAGACCAGCCGCCCCTTCTGCTGGTAATACTCCGCCACTGGCCTGGTCTGCTGCTCGTAGGCAAGCAGACGCTCGCGAATCACTTCCTCGCGATCATCGTTGCGGGTAACCAGCTGAGAACCGTCGAGGTCACACAGTTCATCGACGCGCGGCGGCTGGAGGTGGACGTTATAAATGCGACCACAGAGGGGACACGTTCTGCGCCCGGTGAGCCGAAGCCACAATTCATTATAGTCGACATCAATGCGGATCACAAACGGCAGGCACTTTCCCGGTCGCGACCTGTCAAAGAACTCGTGCTCGAGGAAGGCATCGAGCCATCCTGCCTGCGCCGCGGTTCGCGGGAACCCATCGAGGATGAAGCCGCGCTCGCAGTCGGGCGCACGCAAGCGCTCGGCCACGATGTCATATAGCAACTGATCGGGTACCAGCTCCCCTCGCCCCATGAATTCCTTAGCCAAGCGGCCCAGCTCGGTCTCATTCTTCACGTGGCTGCGGAGTAAATCGCCGGTTGAGATCTGAGGAACCCCACACTCTTCCACAATGCGTTTCGCCTGGGTGCCCTTGCCCGCCCCAGGCGGTCCCAGCAGTACGATCGGTCCAGTGCCGCGCGCGGTATCCTCCGCCATCAAGATGGCCCCGTCGTCTCCCACCCCCATTTCACCCGGCGCGAGCGGGAAATCCCGTCGCGGCCACCACCTTCCCACGGGCTCGCCGCAGCGCTAGGCCCAGGTACGCCGGCCCCGAATCCGCCCGCTGCGGGGAGTAAACCCATCGTAGTGCCGCATGATCAACTGCGCCTCGATCTGGGTCACCGTATCCATGGCTACACCTACGACAATGAGCAGGGAGGTGCCGCCAAAATAAAAGGTCACGCCCAGCCCGTTCGTCACCCAGGTCGGCAAGCGCTCAAAGAAAGCTCCCACTGGGCCCCACAGATGGTTTAGATGGATGCCCGCGATCATCCATTCCGGAATGAAGGAGATGATGATGAGATAGAGGGCGCCGACCAGGGTAATTCTGGTCAGAATCTCGTTGATGTGATCGGCCGTACGCCGACCGGGCCGGATCCCCGGGATGAATCCGCCGTACTTTCGCATGTTATCGGCCACTTCGTTGGGGTTGAATACGATCGAGACGTAGAAATAGGCGAAGAAGATGATTCCCACGGCATAGAGAAAAGTATAGAGAGGCTCTCCCCAGCCCAGCCAGCGGATCAAGTCGCCGAAATACCGGTTGTTGCGCAAGCCGTATCCGATGGTCTGCGGCATGGTCAAAATGGAGGAGGCAAAGATGACGGGCATCACTCCCCCGGCATTCACCCGCAAGGGCAAGTGCGTCGACTGTCCGCCCATGACCTTGCGTCCGACCACGCGCTTGGCATACTGCACCGGGATGCGCCGCTCGCTGCGCTCGACATAGACAATGAAGGCCACCACCAGAATCATCAGACCGACCAGCAAAATCATCGCCGGCGCGGTGAAGGCACCCCAGGCATCGGTGCGAACCTTGTCGAGCAAGTCGGCGACGCCGCGGGGGAGGCCGACGACGATCCCGGCAAAGATCAGCAGCGACATTCCATTGCCCACGCCCCGTTCGGTAATCTGCTCGCCCAGCCACATAATGAAGGCGCTGCCCGTGGTCAGGGTCAACACGGTCATCAGCAAAAAGCCGATGCCGGGGTTCACCACAAAGTCCCCGGACCTTTGCAAACTGAAGGCGATGCCGAGAGACTGCACCGCGCTCAGCACCACCGTGAGATATCGCGTCCACTGGGTGATTTTTTTGCGCCCGAGTTCGCCTTCCTTCTGCAGCTTCGCCAAGGGTTCGTAGACCACGGTCAGCAACTGCAGGATGATCGATGCGGTGATATAGGGCATGATGCCCAAGGCAAAGATGGTCAAGCGCCGCAGTTGCCCCCCGGAGAATAGATCCACAAAACCTAGGAAGGTGCCGCGGTTTTGCTCGAAGAACTGCTGCAGTCGGTCGGCATTGACTCCCGGCGTCGGGATGTGGCCTCCCAGGCGGTACACTGCCAGCAAGCCGAGGGTGAAAAGAATGCGCTTGCGCAAATCAGGAATACGAAAGATGTTGGCCAGCTTTTCCAGCATTACTCGAGAACCTCGCATTTACCGCCGGCGCGGGTGATCTTCTCCTCGGCTGCTTTCGAGAACTTGTGAGCCTGAACGGTTACAGCCTTCGACAGCTCTCCGTCGCCTAGGATCTTCACCGGATGCCGGGTGCGGACGACTCCCGTCCGCTGTAACACTTCCAGGGTAATGGTCGTTTCACCGAGCCGGTTCAGCGTCTCTAGATTCACGATGTTGAACCGTTTGCGGAAAATATTGGTAAAGCCCCGTTTCGGGAGGCGGCGATGCAGAGGCATCTGCCCCCCCTCAAAGCCGCGAATCATCCTCGAGCCGCTGCGCGAGCGCTGGCCCTTGTGTCCGCGCGTCGCCGTCTTGCCCATGCCCGAGCCCATGCCCCGCCCCACCCGTTTGCGCTTTTCCGACGCTTTCTTCGGTCGTCGAATCTGAGACAAATTCATACGTTCTCTCCCTGTCTCCGCCGCTCGGAAATCGACAGCCTAAGGCAGCCGGGGTCCGGACACAATCTCCACCAAATGGGGGACTTTCGCCACCATGCCCCGGATGGCGGGAGTATCTGGTCTCTCAATCACCTGGTACAAGCGGGTAAATCCCAGCCCCCGGACTACCTTCTTTTGTTTCGTCGGGGCACAAATCGCAGAGCGCACCCATTTTAGCTGCAGCTTGCCCTGGCCCGCATCCGACTTCTTAGCCGCCATCATGAGCTCGCAATCCTCTTTCTTCCACCCTCGTTCCCCG
>JASHSL010000279.1 GCA_030040855.1 Terriglobales bacterium | reverse complement strand
ATCCTGGCGCAAGGTGCCATCGAAGGCGATCAGCGGCTCGAGTACCTCCTTCCAGGAGGCATGGGTTGTGTCCCGCAGGCTGGTGATCAAAATTCCTACCCTGTAGGCGCCATTTGGATCTTCTGCGACCTTCGAAGCCCGCACGGCAATTTCTTCGAGCAGGGAGAGCTTCAAGGCCGGAACGAGCGCCATCAACTCTTTCAGGTTCAAAACCGTAACCTGCTGGAAGGCGCGGACATAGGCGGTAAATGCGGGTTCGCTGAACTGATATTGCACTGCGGCCAAAAAGCCTGCGGCAACCGCGGCAGCGCGCGGCGTGATCTGCCCACCCCGGGTATAGACGTGGGGGGTCTTGCGCAGGGGTTTCAGAGTTTCCCCCAGATCATGCAGCTCCATGTCAATCAAGCGGATGTTATCGTGAAGCCAACGAACATCGTCGGCGACCGTCGCCTCCGTGGGCAGGGGAGAGCGAAACCCGCGAAGCACAGGTTCGATGACCGCGTGCAGCCGGCGACTGCGCTCTAAAACTGAATCGGAAACCCGGACGCCCGGCAGCCAGGCGAGATCGCGGGCAAGGTCTCCGGCATGCGCCTCGAGAGCGGGCCGGTTCTCGGTGGCGCTGGAGGAGACCTCCTCGGCTCGTTCGGCCTCCTCGTTGGCCATCTCTAGGTGCGTGTTCTCAAACATGAAAGTGTACGGTTAACGATAGCTGGCGGCTTGCAATTCGAACATTTCAGCATAGCGCCCGCCCAGGGTCGCGAGCTCGTCGTGGGTTCCCTCTTCCGCGATTCTGCCGTTCTCGAGTACTACGATGCGATCGGCCATGCGCACGGTCGAAAATCTGTGCGAAATAAACAGCGCCATCTTTTCGGCCGTGAGCTCGGCGAAGCGGCGGAAAACTTCGTACTCACTGCGAGCATCGAGCGCAGCCGTGGGCTCGTCGAGAATGAGAAGCTGGGAATCCCGCAGATAGGCCCGCGCCAGAGCCAGTTTCTGCCACTCCCCCCCGGAAAGATCCACTCCTCGCTCGAAACGCCGGCCGAGCATCTGCCCGTAACCCTCCGGAAGTCGCGCTATCACCTGATCCGCCCCGCTCTTGCGCGCCGCATCCTCGAGCAACGCCTGGTTGCCCAGATCCTCGATATGTCCGCTGGCAATGTTTTCCGCGGCCGTCATCTCATATCGCATAAAGTCCTGGAAGATGACGCCAATTTCTCGGTAAAGGTCTTCGAGATCGTACTCGCGAAGGTCGACGCCGTCTAACAGAATCTCCCCTGCGATCGGGTCGTAGAGACGCGTAAGCAGCTTTACGATGGTGGTCTTGCCTTCGCCGTTTTCTCCGATCAGGGCGACCCGCTCCTGCGGGCGGAGGTGAAAATTGAGTCCGCGTAACACCAAGCGCTCGGTTCCGGGATAGCGAAACGACACGTTGCGAAACTCAAAGCCGCGCAGGATGGGGCGAGGGGCCGGCAAGGCATGGGGTTTCGAGCGAATCGTCGGTTGCATCTCGAAAAACGCCAGCAGATCGGTCAAGAACAGAGCCTGATCGGCGATGCCCGCCAGGGTGGAGAAGACCTGCTGGATGTTGAGGCTGGCTTGTTGAATCGCGTTCGCCAGGAAAGTCATCGTACCGATCGAGAGCGCTCCCGCCAAGGTGCGCCAGATGACCCAAGCGTACGCCGAATAATAGCCCAGTGTGCCCAGCACGGAAAGCGCCGCACCGGCCGCCAGTCTTCGCCGCGCGAGAGCCACGTCTTCGGAGTAAATCAGGTCCGACAGGGAGGTGAAGCGCGCGGTGAGGAACCGGCTCAGGCCGAAGAGCTTGAGTTCCTTGGCCGCTTCCTTGCTGCCTCCGAGAACCCGCAAATAATCGAGCTGCCGCTTGATCGGAGTCTGACGAAAGTTTTTGGCGTAGCCCAGAAAAGCAAAATGGCTCTCCCCCAGGAATGCGGGCAACACGCCCGCGATGAGCAAGAGCAGCAGCCAGGGCGAATACACGACGATCGAAATCGACATGGTGACGGCGGTGATGGCCTGCTGAACCAGCCGTCCGATGGACTGAATCATGGCCAGCCGGTCGGTGGCCTGCACTCGGGCGCGTTCCAAGCAATCGTAGAAGACGGGATCTTCATAAGCGGTCAGGTCCAGCTCGGAAGCATGCTTCATGACCGCAATGCTCACGTGCCGCGTGTATTTGTCGGCCAGCAAGGCGTCCAGAAAGTCGATGGCACGGGAGAGAACCGCGGCCGCGAGCGCCACCCCAAATTCGCCAATCACCAGCCACCACAAGCGCGCGGGAACGGGCTGATGATGGACGAGGACCGCCACGATCCCATCAATGATGAGTTTCGTGATCCACAACAGCGCGATGGGGAGGACCGCTCCGAGCAGGCGAAAGAGAAGCCCGAACACTACGACCGCCGGGCCCGACTCCCAGACCATGCGAAGGACCGGGGGCACATTGCGGAGCGCCGTCAGGCGCTCCTGCCATGCGCTCCGGAAACCGTTATTCGCCTCCATGTCTGGGCCCCATCCCTGCTGCCTGAAGTCTACTACGACTTTCCACCCGACCGCGTGTCCGCGGTCCTAGCAGAGATGCCGACCTAAGGCACAAGGTTTGTCCTGACAATAGTTTGTGAGCTTGCCTCGGGCCAAGGCCCCGGGGCAAAAAATAACCGATGTTCGGCTTAAGGTGTTCCCCCGATTACGGCGGTTATTGGAGGCAGGACAAATTCCTATCTTTGCCCATGCGCCGGCTCTAAGATGTACTCAGAAGCGGTTCGAAGTCATTGCGGCGCGGTTTTGCTGCCGGGCGTCAGGGGATGGCGGAAAGATCCTCATCGCCCGGCGGGAAGATCCGCGGCACAGGATTTTCGCCTCCTCCCGAAAAGCCCTCTGCAAGCACACTCATAAGCACCTATTTCTTCGAATGTTTTGGGACCGACGTAATTTTCTTAAGTCCGCCGCGGCCGCGGCGGTTGGGCTCCTCAGGACCAGCTGGGTTTCACCTCTGGTTTCACCCCCCGACTCCCCGAGGACTCCCTCCGGAGAGGAACTTCTGGAAGAACTGGAACGGGCCGCCTTCGAGTTTTTCTGGAACGAGGCCGACCCCGAGACGGGTCTGGTGCGGGATCGCAGCAACGCCGACGGAGTCGACGCCCGTCTTACGGGCAGTATCGCCGCCACCGGTTTCGGCTTGACCGCCCTGTGCATCGGCCATGAGCGCGGATACCGCGCGGAAGAGGAGATTGCCGAGCGGGTGCGCCGCTCGGTGCGTTTCCTGGCGCATGAGGCCAAGCATGTGAACGGCTTCCTTTATCACTTCGTGGACATCAGGAACGGGCTTCGCTCGGGGTTTTCAGAGCTGTCTCCGATCGATATGGCCATTCTGCTGTGCGGGGTGTTGAGCTGCCGGGAGCACTTCTGCGATGCCGCGATCCAAGCCGACGCCAGCGCCATTTATCATCGCGTCGAGTGGCCCTGGGCGTTGAATGGCGGCGATACCTTTGCCATGCACTGGACGCCGGAATTGGAGTTCAGCCCGCGTCGCTGGGGCTGGTACTGCGAATCCATCATCCTCTACCTGCTGGCCATGGGATCGCCCACGCACCCGATCTCTGCCGAGTGTTGGCGAGCGATCCGCCGGCCGTATATGGTTTACCAGGGCTTTCGCTACATTTCCGTATCCGCGCCCCTGTTCGTTCATCAGTTCCCGCACGCCTGGTTTGATCTCCGCGGAAAACAAGACGACTACGCCAACTACTTCGACAATTCCGTGATCGCTTGCCGCGCCCACCGCCGCTTCTGCGAAGAGCTGCGCAGCGAGTTCCCCTGTTATTCGAAAAACATCTGGGGAATCACCGCATCGGATTCGACCCGGGGCTATGTGGTTTGGGGAGGGCCGCCGCTGCAAGGCCCCATCGATGGCACCATTGTGCCTGCGGCATCGGCGGGATCGCTGCCGTTCCTTTACAACGAATCGCTGGAGGTGCTGCGCACGCTGCGCACCCACTACGGCAAGCGAATGTGGAAACACTACGGATTCGTCGATGCCTTCAATCCCCTGACCGGATGGGCGAGTTCCGATGTGATCGGTATTGACCTGGGAATCAGCATGCTGATGGCGGAGAATGCCCGTAGCGGATTCATCTGGAATACGTTCATGAAAAGTCCCGAAGCTCGTGCGGCCTTGGATCTGGCAGGATTCCGCACCGTCGGCACCCCGAGCATGACGCCGCCCGCCGGCTAAGCGAGCCGGTTGCACCGGCTTCACTTCAGTTCGATAATGGCCAGCCCTTCTGGCGGAAGGCGGAGTGTCAGTTCTCCCTCTCGCAAGTTTTCGACTTCGGGAAGCGGAGACTCGACGACCCGCCGAAGCTCCTTGAGCTGGGCTTCGGTGGGATCGACCGGCGAGCCCATCCTTTCATAGGCGGGATGCGGATCGCCATGATCGCCATCCACTCGCGAAATCGTCGCCTGCGTGAATCGGCCCGGCGGACTCGTACGGATCGTCACCACCTTCTCCCTCCCGCTTTGCCCCGGCGGAATCAGGTTCCAAAGCGCCAGCGCAAAGCTTCCATCGCCGCGTTTGGTGAGGAGCGCCGAGTCGGAGTCGAGCTCGATGCGTTCGTTGCCAAGCTGGTGGAGGAGTCGAAAGGCGCGATACGAGGGTTTCGGGATTCCGCCCGCCGCAATCAGTCCAAAGCCACCATAGAACGGTTGTTTCACCACCCCCTGTTCTTCGAAGACATCGGAAAAGGTCCAATACGACATTTCATCGACCAGGCCGTCGCACAGCCGGATGGTGTTGGCCAACCACGGGCCCATGTACACCGAATCGGTAATCTCCGGCTCGTTCATATAGCTGGCGTTGTACTCGCTGAAAATCAGGGGCAGACGGGGCAGGGCCGAAGCCTTGATCTGGTCGTGCACTTTCCCGACTGCGCGGCAGACCATGGCCTCGCGCGGAATCGCTTCGCTCGTTCCGAAGACGTTGGCCGCGGTGTCGTTCGCGTAGACGTGGGTGGAAACGAAATCGACGGGGACATGGTTTCGCGCGCAGTGTTCGAGGAAAGCGTCCACCCAGGCAGCCTGGGCCGTGGCCGGCCCGCCCACCCGCAAGCGCGGACTCACTTGCTTCACCGCCCGAGCCGTATGGTCATATAACTCCCAATAAGTCTCCTGCTTGGGTTCTCCTCCCCAAAAATCCAGGTTAGGTTCGTTCCACACTTCGAAATACCATTGCGCGACCTCCTCCACTCCGTAGCGATCGACCAGATGTTGGACAAAGCGATGAATGAGCTCCTCCCATCGCTGCCAATCTTTGGGCGGAGAAACATTGGGCTTGTACCAGAAGGCTTGGCGAATGTCTTTGGCAGCGAGCTTGTTGGGCATGAAGCTCAGCTCGAGGAAAGGCCGAACGCCGTTGGCGAGAAGGCCGTCGTAAATCTGATCGACATAAGAGAAGTTGTACACCGAGTTGCCCTGCGCATCTTCGTCATAGACGCCAACTTCGTCATGGAAAATGGCATGAAAACGGACATACTCGAAGTCGGTGATCTTCTTCACGCTGCGCAGATCCTGGCGATAACTGTCCCGCAGCGACAAAACGGCGCGGCCGGAGCCAAACATGTGCTCCCAAAAATGCGGCAAAGGACGGGAGGGAGCCCGAGCATCGATCACGAGAACCGGGGAGCTGTTTGCCGTGCTTTGGCCAGCTGCGGACGCTGCGAACACCCAGGACAGGAAACATAAACACGCAACTCTCGAGCGCACCGCCATGAAGCCCCCCTTCTCGTTGCCGGTTGGTAGTCCCGTCGCCTTCCATCCCGCCGCTCCCTCCTTGCCTCGGTTTGAGCCCTAGCGCGCCAGCGGACGGGGCCTGCAGGATCTCCCAGTATGCTTTATCATGACAGCGAGAAAATGTCCTGTCCGAACCACTGCGGGGGAAGTTATTCGCAAGGTGCTGAGAGGCAAGGGTAAATCGTCTACGCTCGTCCTTTCGAAATCCCGCCATTTCTCTCTCCTCGTGGCCCCTAGAACACAACCCGCCAACCGGCGCGTATGGCAGTTCGGCCGGTGTGTGCTTCTGGCAGTTCTCGGCGCCAGCCTGATGGCGGCTCAGGGCAAGCCTGGCTTCCGTTCCGCCGATGTGATTCAGTTTGTCCGCAAAACCATCGACTGGTACCGCCAGACCCAACTGGAGCAGCAGATCGCCGACGAGCCGGAGGATCTTACCTTCTTGGCCGACCAGCAACGCATGGCCGGTCAGATTGTGCGATGGGGGTTTGAATTTGCTCGTCAAACCGAGCCGTTGCTCGGACAGTCATCCCCGCCTAACCAACTCAAGAGTGCTGCCACACCGATTGACTATCAGGCACTTACACAGGCCGCAGCCAGCGTCAACCAACAGATGAGCCAAACCCAGGCGCGACTGGAAGCCTTCGAGCGGCAGCGTGAGGGCGCGTCTCACAAGAGGCAAGAACAGATTGACTCGGAGATCAAGGTTCTCGAGAGCGAATTGGGACTCATGCGGGCGCGTCAGGACACACTGAACAGCATCATCAGTTTCGTGACGGGAACCACGGCGAGCGGCATGGGAAGCGCGGGCCTGCGCAGCGAGATCCAAGATTTGGCGCGCACGCTGCCGTTGTCCTTGACCGAACCGCAAAAGCCGCAGGGCATGGAAGCATCGAGCAGCGAAGAGGCGCCGGCGAAGGCGGCCATCGCCAATCGGCCACCGCCCGCCGGCCTCTTGGGGCTGGCGGAAGAATCTCTGCGGCTTTCGCGCAAGGTGGGGAGGATCTCGCAGGAAATCTCTTTGACCCGCGACCTGGCCCAGAGTACGAAGCAGCTCAGCACCCCGTTAACCATCAGCTTGAAACAGATGATTCAGGTGGGGCAAGCGGCGGTCTCGACCAATCCCGGCGACCCCACGTCGCTGGCCGCCGAAACGCGGGAACTCGATGCGCTCACGCTCGAATTCAAGCAAACGTCCGCAGCCCTGCTGCCCCTTAATAAACAAGCAGTCCTGCTCGATCTCTATCAAACAAGTCTGAACAACTGGCTGGAGATCGTCCGGCGCGAAAGACGGGAAGTGCTCGAAAGCCTCCTGGTGCGTGTGGCGATCGTTGCCATTCTCATCGGCGTGGTCCTCGGGATCGGCGAGCTGTTGCGAAAAACCATCTTCCGTTACGTTCCCGACGGGCATCGACGGTATCAATTCTTGTTGCTGCGCAAGATTGCGCTCTGGGTGGGAATCGGGTCAGTGCTGGTTTTCGCACTTTCAACCGAACTACGATCCGTGGCCACCTTTGCCGGCCTGATCACGGCTGGAGTGGCCGTGGCCTTGCAGAACGTAATCGTGTCGATCGTGGGATATTTCTTCTTGATCGGCAAGTACGGGATCCGGGTCGGCGACCGAGTGCAGACCTCCGGGGTGAGCGGCGAGGTGGTGGATATTGGTCTGGTGCGTTTCTATCTCCTGGAACTTGAAACCCGGGGCACGCAGTCCTTGCCCACCGGTCGCGTGGTGGCATTTTCGAATTCCATCGTGTTTCAGTCGAGCGCGGGACTTTTTAAGCAAATTCCCGGGACCAACTTTCTGTGGCACGAAGTCAAGCTTACGTTCAGTCCCGAAAGCGACTACCAGGAAGTAAGCAAGCGCCTCCACGAGGCCACCGACGCGGTGTTTCAGGAGTATCACGATCAGCTCGATCGGCAGCGGCGGCAAATGCAACGGAGCCTCAGTGTATTTGCCGCCGCCGAATTAAGACCCACCATCCGCCTGCATTTCACCCTGGCGGGCACGGAGGCGGCCATTGAATATCCGGTTGTGCTCGACCAGGCTGCGGAGATTGACGAGAAGCTGACGAGGGGACTGCGTGCCGCCATCGATCGCGAGCCCCAGTTGAAGCTGATCGGATCTGAAGTGGCGGAGGTCAAGCAGGTGGCGTAGCCTCTCCTGGCTCTGCCAGCTTTGGAATTTTGCTGCTCTCGGTCGCTCGAACTCGATCCCGTCAGCGCGACGGCAATCCGGGGCGCGAGCCTGCTACATCTGAAGCGGTGAGCAGACCCACGGCGGAGGCGAGGTCGATCGTTCGCCCCAAGCACGCAAAGTGATCAAAGCTCCAGCGAATCTCCAGTTTTTTCAGCAGCAGAAGTCGACCGTCGACGTTCACGGAGAAGGCGCGGAGATCCGGGCCCAGTCTGGGGGTCACTTCTCGTTCCAGCAAAAGTTTTCCACCCTTATTCAAATGGATCAGGAGTCCCCAACCGAAATCGATCTCTCGGAAGCTTTGCGCCGCCAGTCGCACAATCTTCTTGCTCTGATCATCGATGACTAAGGTGCCGGCCATCCCTTGGAGCAACTCGAGTTCGGTGGTGGCCGGGTGAAAGTCTCGTGCCGGTTGAAAGACCAAGTGGATGAGCTGCCCGCCGCCGGGGGCTGATTCCTTCTCGATTGCGCTGTAATGAAAGGCCTGCGGCAGGGCCGCTACCAGCTCGCGAACGTAGTGCTCGAATCTCTGTTGTTTCTTTCGTTGCTGTTGCTGCAGATCGGGATCAACGAGCAGACGGCGGAGCCGGTCATCTTCTTTCTGCTCCTGATCCTTGGATATCGGGGCATTGTCAATCCGGACCAATTTTCCCACCAGCAAGTCGTTGCTCTTGACCATCAGCCGCGTCTCGTGTCTTCCGGAAGCGTCACGATGGTATTGGTAGGTGCAATTGTCGGGCACAAAGGGCGACGCCAATTCGTTGCGAACGGCTTGGCGGACTAACGCTTGCGGGTCAGGGGAACTCTGCGGCAAAGCTAGTGAGCAAAGTAGGAAGGCCGAGATCACCGCGCAGCCGAAGACTCGTCGAAGAGGTAGAACCGCTTTCGCTGAACTTTGCTTCACAGGAAACCACTCTGTACTTGGAGCACGATTTCACGGCACAGGTTGTGCCATTTTTTTTCTGCCAGCTTGTGACTTGGCCCCCTCTCAAGCAACGCCTTCTTCCAATCCGCAGGTCTCCAGCAAAGCCGTTCCCTTGTCTTGGCCAGGGCAAAGGCCATTTTGGTCGAGCGGGTCAGGAAAGCCAGAGGGTCCAGATGGTATCCACCCCGCTGTGGGTAATCGCGGCGGCCGCAACCCGACGGCGCGAACGCCAAGCTCTGCCATAAAAGATACCGGCAATCGATGCCAGCAGGACATAGGGTCCGTTAAAGTGCGCTGACCGCTTGTTGAAATGGGACAGGCCGAACACAATCGCGGTAAGCCACAAGGATCGATTGCGGCCCAAGCGGCGTTCCAGCAGGTTCTGGATCCACCCCCGAAAATAGATCTCCTCCGGGATGGCGATGAAGAAAAAGGTAATCAACAAAGCTCCGGCGGCTGAACCCAGGGTTGGCAAGCGGGCATCAAGGCGAAGAAATCCGAGGGCAAAGCCCAGGGGGATTGCGATCGGGGCGTAGAACAGCAATTCTCGCAACCCGACAAGTATGTCCTCTCTCCTCATCCTTAGGTCGAACCCGACACCTGTGAGCCGGCGGATCACCAGGAATCCATAGAGGCCGGCATCGAGCAGGATCAACTTGCTGATCACGGCAAGATGCGGGGGCCACGGGCCCTCGAACCAGCGCAAGTCGACCGGCAGTCCGAGCAAGAGAAGAATCGCGAAGTCACGCCAATTGCCGTGTTGTTCGGGATCGTACCGCTGAGCTCGCGCGAGCATCACCGCAATCAGCACCGGCAGCCCCAGGTACATCACCACCCAATAGGGGTGGCCCAAGTGAGCTCCGGCCAACAAGTAGGGAACACCGAACAAGGCCGGCAGGCTGAACCGCAGCGGAGGAGCCAATTTCTGGCCGAGTCTCGCCAGGCGATCTCCCAGGAAGGCGAAGGCCAGCAAGGGGGCAAGACACCAAATGGCAGCTACGATCCTGGCGGGGGTCCAGACGGGCACGTCCCCATCCTAAACGGAACCGGGCAACTCGAAAATGGCAACCTTCTCGTTGCTCGCGGCGAGGCGGCTGGCGCGAGTTAGCTTGATCGAATTCGACTACGCTACAATATCTCCATATCTCGTAGTCCGAAGGCGATCCAAGTCTTAGGCTTAGGAGTGGGATTCAGTGTTTTCTAGCTCCGATCCACGGCAGCCGTCGCAGGCGCTCGGCACAGCGTCCAGCTCCGACGATTCTATCGAGATCGATCTTTTACTCTCGCAGAGTTGGAATAAACCCTTATGGAAACGGTTGCTTGAGGACTTGCGAGATGTAATTTCACCGGAGAAATTGCCTCCGCTCCAGCTGACGTCTCGACCGAGCAACGTGGGGATGCTCATCGGCGACCGTGTGAGCCTGCCCTGGTATCGGACCATATTTACGAACCTGGGCGACGTAATCATGCCCGAGACCCTGCCGCCCTTGGAACTGGAGTCCAGGCCGATCGATGTTGGCGAGTTGATTGCCGACCAGGTGGCGCACCCTTGGTGGACATCGCTGCTGCGCAATCTGGCGGATCGAGTGGCTCCCGAGAGGATGCCGCCGCTCGAGTTGACGTCGAAACCCATGGATCCGGGTTTCGCTTCCGGCGCCATGCTTCTTCCGCGATGGTCTTCGGTGATCAGCACTCCCAAAGTGTTTCTCCCCGACAAACCGAAGCCGCAGCAGGGTTTTACTCTCACCTTGCCGAAACCCGCTCCGTCAAAAGCCAAGCCGGACCCGCGGGAGGTCGAGTTCATTCACGCGGTCGAGTCCGATCTCAAGCGAGATCTGCGCCGGTCCCTGTTCCGGCAGCGTGTCTGGATTTGCCTGGTCGGCGTGGAGATTCTGGTGCTTGTCGGGAGTTTGTTCTGGTGGGGCTAATCGCATCCCCTTAGGCCTAACGCGAAAGGGCAGCCGGACTTTCTGCTCCGGCAGCCTGCACCAGCTTTTCGATCGAAGGAACGATCACCAGCAGCAGCTGGGCTTGCGCTTTCCCTGCGTCCTCGAGCACCGCCATAGCCTGCGATTGCCAGCCTTGCGCAGGCCGCTCTCCACGGTCCAGGTAGTCGAGCGCCTCGAGCCCGGCCGTCGCTACTCGCGTCAGATTCTGAGAGACGGGGATGATTTCCTGGAGAAGAAAGGATTGCCTTTCGAACGGCTGAAGGCCCGGTTGGTTATCGCGCCACTCCTCCAGCATCCCTCGTATCTGTTGCTTGGTTGGGGCAGCGGCGGGATCGGCCAGCAATGCGTCTACCATCGCCCCAAAATGTCTCCCCGTCGTACTCTCGGGGCGAGCGGCATCGATGAGACGGTCTAAGGGCACGAAGCTGGTAGGTTCGACGGGAGCGGTTTCCTCCCGAGTGTAGTCTTTGACCGGCTCGACGACGTCGGCCAGTGTCCGGAGCGGCGCAATTTGATCGGAACCGGCGATGCGGCGCAGCATGGCCGGGTAACTCGAGTTGTGAGTCAAGCCGAGCCAGTCGAGCCACCGGCTGGTCACCTCGAGGCGACGATACATGAAGTTCACGTCGACCACGCTCGAAGCCGACCAGAACCGCTCGGCAACCGCCCCTAGGCGCGGCCAGATGCGGGAATCAACGTTCTCGGGCGAGACATATTCCGACCACATGCAGGCCTCGCCGCCGAGAATGCGCGCGGCCTCGTCCGGGCTGAGTTTGGCCGCCGCACCGCTCATGGGATCGACCGCATAATGGCGGGCTGCCGGCCACATCAGGTCCAGGTAATAGCCGAAGGAAAGAATTCCGCGAAATCCCTGTTGCACGGCTTGCGCCAGCGATTCTGAACCGCGCCATGACTGCACGACGATGGTCTTGGGCAGATCGGGACGGAGAATCTCATCCCAGCCGACGAGGATCTTCCCGTGCTTGCTCACGATCTTCTCGACGCGCTGGTTGAAATACGCCTGCAGGTCTTGATTCGTCTTGAAGCCGTGGGCGTGCACGAAGGCTTGGATCTTCGGGTTGGCGTCCCACTGCTTGCCGTTCACCTCATCCCCGCCAATATGAAAATATTGGTCGGGAAAGAGCCCGCTCATCTCTCCAATAAACTTATCGAGGAAGCGATAGGTTCGCTCCTCGGTGGGATCCATGGCCGGATCGAAGACCCCCCATTTGCGTTCGATCTGATAGGGTCCGGGCGCGCTCGCCAGTTCAGGGTATCCCACAAACCAAGCCGTGCTGTGGCCGGGCATGTCGAACTCCGGCACCACACGGATTCCACGGGCCGCCGCATAAGCAATCAGCTCCCGCACCTGATCCTGGGTGTAATAGAAACCATCCGATCCCATTCCGGTGAGTTTGGGGAATTTCTTGCTTTCCACCCGAAAGCCTTGATTGTCGGATAGATGCCAGTGGAATACGTTTAACTTCACGGCCGCCATCCCATCCAGGTTGCGCTCGAGCACATCGAGAGGAATGAAGTGACGGCCCACGTCGATCAGCAGGCCCCGCCAGGGAAAGCGCGGACGGTCCACGATGGTCAGGGCCGGCACGGCAAATCCCTGCGCCGTGGTCTCGACCAATTGCCGGAAGGTTTCGAGGCCCCGCATCACGCCAAGGCCGGTCGCCGCGCTCAGCTTGGCAGTGCTGGTCGTGATCTCCAGCCGATAGGACTCATCGTCGCCCAGTTCCGGGACTGCCCGGTTGGCCTGAGCGGCTTCCACCACGAACTTGGCCTGGGGAGCGTCGGTGAGCCTCATCAGCAAGGCCGGTGTACCGGTCTGCCGGCGCAGATTCGTTAAAAACCGTTCGACCGAAGCTTCTAGGCGGGCGTCGGACGGTCCGTTGATACCCACCGAAAAGGAAGCGTCGATGATCATCTGGCCGGTTCCGAGCTGAAGGCTCGCCGGCATGGGCATCAGGTTGAGCGCCGGCTGCTGCGCCACGCCGCGCAAGGCCACTGAGAGCAGGAATG
>JASHSL010000278.1 GCA_030040855.1 Terriglobales bacterium | reverse complement strand
GAGATGATTGGGGGATCATTCGCGAGATCCCAATTCGATCCAGGCGGGTGTCGAGGGCGCAATACACTTCGCCCATGCCACCCGCACCGAGAGGCGATTGAATTTCATAGCGGCCAAGCTTTGTGCCAGAAGCAAGCGCCATCGCGATGGACGATTATAGCCGGTTCCAAGGCCGAAAAAACCTGCTATCTCCTTCTCTTTCTGCGGCGCTATTTTCGTTTGTCCTTCGTGCGCTTGCTGTAGAATCCAAAGAACCCGGAGAGTGGGGCTCAGGTTATGAATGCGAGTCTGCCGATCGCTGATCGCGGAGCGGGCCAATTGACTTCTTCGGCCAAGCTTGCTTCTTCCACCACGCAGCGGAAGCGCCACTCCGGCGTCGTACGCGCGACCCACTGGATTACCACGGTGGCGTTTGTCGCGCTGTTGGTCAGCGGAGGAGAGATCGTGCTTTCGCATCCGCGGTTTTACTGGGGAGAGACCGGCAATGTAAACATGCGGCCGTGGCTCAATCTGCACCTGCCATCGTCCCGGGACACCGTGCCTACCGGCTACGGATATGTCCTCCCTGATCAGAATGGCTGGAGCCGCTATCTCCATTTCCAGGCGGCATGGCTTGCGGTCGGGACGGGTTTGTTCTACGTGCTGTTCGGCTTCTTCGCGGGGCATTTCCGGCGCAATCTATTGCCCGCGGCTTCTGATCTTTCTATCAAGGAGCTTGGCGGCTCGTTGGTTCGGCATTTGCGCTTGGAGCGGCCGCGCAAGGAAGAGGCTTGGTCGTATAACGTGCTGCAGCGCTTGACGTACCTGCTGGTAATCTTCGTGCTGTTCCCATTAATGATCTGGACGGGGTTGGCGATGTCGATGGGGTTCACATCGGCGTTCCCGCTGACCGTTCGGCTTTGGGGGGGCCAGCAAACGGCGCGCACTCTGCACTTCTTGGTGACGATCTTGCTTGTGGTTTTCCTGTTGGTTCACCTGCTAATGGTCTTTGTTGCGGGATTTCGAAACCGTATGCGCGCCATGATCACCGGCCGCGCTATGCCACCGATAGAGTGAAGTTATGAGAAATATTTCTCGGCGCAAATTCATTACCACGGGGCTGGCTGTCGCGGGTGGTGCATCGGGGATTGCCGTGGTTGCCAAAGTCGCGCAGCATCATGGGCTCATTCCGCCGGACGCGGCCGGATTCTACGGCCCGGGAGAAACGCTGACCTACGCGGCGCAGCGCCTGTTGACCCGCCATTCCATGGCCCGTGAATTCTCCTGCAGTGAGATTTCGAAGAATCCGTTCGCCAATGAAGTCGATCCGTTGGGAGATGAATTTAAAAGATTTGAGGCAGCCAGTTTTGTGGACTGGCGGGTGACTGTGGATGGGATGGCGTCGCGGCCGGCCTCGTTCTCGCTGGCGGAGATCAGGAGTTTCCCCCTTCGTACACAGATTACTATGATCGGCTGTGAAGAAGGATGGACTTATATCGCCGAATGGACCGGGGTGCCGCTCTCTTACCTCCTGGACCGGGTTGGCGCGCTGCCCCAGGTGCGCTATGTTGTATACCGCTCGATCCAACCTGACTGGTGGGAGAGTATCGACATGGCGGACGCATTGCACCCGCAAACCCTCCTCGCTCACCGCATGAACGGAAACGAACTTCCCGTGCCCTTCGGAGGCCCCTTGCGCCTGCGAGTCCCCCGGCAGCTCGGTTATAAGAACGTGAAATACATTAATCGCTTGACTCTGACGGACAACCTCAAATGGTTCGGCAAGGGTCTGGGCGGCGCTAACCCTGATGGTGGCTATGCCTGGTATGCGGGCATCTGAGAGGCGAAACGTCAGAGGAAAGCCGGCGCGCGGTGTCCGTAACTGGGTAGGCAACTCGCTATCAGGGCGCTAGCGGATAGCCCGTCATTCCTGTGGAACGCCGGTTGCGCTCACTTTCTTTTCATTGTTCTCGTGCTGCGCGTCCAAACGCACCCCAAGCGCGCAATTAATTGCCGGAACGAGGGCGCGTCCAAGTCCATGAGAACGCTCACGAATTGCTGGCTGACCCAATCAAGAAGACGTCGAGTGATGATCGGGTGCCGGTCAACAAGCATATCTAAGGCGGGCCAAGAGATGATTCGAACTCGCGAAGGCTCAGTTGCGGCAGCCGAACAGCGATCCATTCCCTGAATCAGACCCGTAGGAGGTGCAGAGAAAAGTGCAGTGTTCTCCCAGATGCGACCACCAACCCAGCACCTGCGCCGTACACCGCATGCAAGGCGTAACGCTCTTGTGCGGGATTGCGCTGTGGACCGACCAACAATCGCACAAGGGCCTCTCCGGCACTGGTGTGGTCGAAGCCATAGCAAAGGAATGCTGCCCGATAGATCCCCCAGAAGAACCACAGGCGGTGGCGGAATTCGAAATCTGTGGCTGTCATGCGTGACCCTCGAGAAGAATCGGCAACCGGAAGGCGTAGTGAAAATAGCACAGTCTCTCCAGACTAAGTTTTGGCATCCCGTCCGGGTCGTCGGCAACTCTGAAGTTGAACCCCGCCCGTCAGGAGGCGTCCACTGACGGTTGGCTCGTCATCCGCTCGGCAGTGGTGACGATGCTGCAACCTCGTACTCGCTGGTCACTGACCCGCTTGGATAATGTCGCGTAGTGGGTCTACGCAGGCTGGACAAGTGCTCACGCAGGAAATCGTCTCTCGCGTCGAAGAAGCGAAGGTTTCAATCGCTCGGCCCGATAACGAGTAGTCGCTAGCCGGAACCTGGCTGGCTAATGGCCCCGATTAACCCGCCTCGTCGGCAAAGGCCGATGCTTCCGTCGACACCACGCCGTTCGAGAGGCCTCTAGCGCGCCTAGAGACTGCCGCCCAAGGGCGCCGAACGAAGTCGCTCAGAGTTAGCGATCGTGGCTGATGGCCGCCGTTTGGTGGGGGGCAGTTCTGGCTTTCCGCCGTAACGCAGCCATTTGCAAATCATCGTCTGGCACGAAGTATCCGACTATAATTCCCATCGCTCCATCGCGGAGCACCTTCCCGGTTGGATTATAGTAGGTTGCAGAAGTTTTCAGCGTATCGCCAACGGCGAGTTTGTACCCACCTTTATCGAAAAAAGTGACGGTGGGCATGCTAAGCAACTGTCCCTTGCTATCCACTTTGGCATCGAGCGCGGCGATCGTTTCGTTGCGCAAGACATTTTCAAGGACAATGCGCGTCGCATAATCGTGCATGTGTCCGCCGACTCCCAGGAGCACACCCGAGTAGTTCAATCGGACCACGCCTTCCTTTATGTTTTTCCCGGGCTTCAAGTCATAGCTTGAATCCCCACAGGACTTCACATCGATCCAGGCGGGATAATAGCTTTTCCGGGCAGGCGGGCCCGGGACATCCGCCTCCTGATAAGGAATGCGAACCTCGAGAAAAACATTCTCATACGAAGTGCCGGTGGGATTGTGCACCATGGTTTCGATGCGGATTTGGTCGCCTTTTTGCACTCGGTAGCCGTAGCCGGGAACTTGAATCCAGTTGGTCATCTCGCTCCCGGCGCCGAAGATATGCTCTTCCTTGTTGGGGCAGAGAAAATCGCGGCGATTCTCGTTCCAGAAAGCGGTGTGGTGGAGGACGCGGCTGGACACTTCGTTGCCGTTCGCCTCGACCAATCTTGGGCTGTACGCCAACAGCCAGGCATTCATGGGTACTGTCCAATGAAGCTCCGGCGGTTGCGGCATCATCATATGGCTAGTGTTCGCGGGGAGGTTGATCGGACCTTCACGCAGAGTGATGGCATGCGTCACCTCATCCACTTTGCTCTGCAGGGTTACACCCTTCGCCACGGCGTGGTGCATGCCGCCCTGCATGAATCCACCATGCCGATCACTGTGCTGCATGTGCTTCATGTCAGGCGGCACATCCGCAGGGTTTTCCTGTGCCGCGACTGTAGTCGCAAGCAGCAGACTAATTAGCCAAAATCTCAGTGCGCACATTGGTTGTTACTCCCTCGCTCAGTTCCTTACGAACCACATGTCTACATCATATCCGCATCCTCGAGGTTCGACCTGCGGACGGGGGCTTCCGTAGAACGAGTGTGATTCCGTTTGGTTGGGGCTGGTCCGTGAGAACGGGTTCGAGATTGACCTGAGGATGTATTCCTGGGAGAGCGCCATGAGGTTCTCAGCTCCGGTACCCACTCCCGCGGAAAACATACCAGAGATCGCCGGCAATTAGGCACACGGTCGCCAATCGGGCTCGAGGAAGTCGGCCCTGGATTCAACTCTTAGGTGTATGCTCTTGGACATCATGCGCGCACAAATGTGGAAGGTTTTCGCCTTCGTGATTCTCTTCTCCACGGTCGCCTCTCTCTACGCCCAACAGTCCACAGCCAAACCGGAAGACACCGAAGTCTGGCAGCCGGAGCCGAAGGTGGTAACGCCAGGCGCTTACTGCGGAGCACCTCCCTCTGACGCAATCATCTTGTTCGACGGCAAGAATCTGGACGAGTGGGTGTCGGCGCAGGACCGCGCTGCCCCGGCGAAATGGATCGTCGCCAACAGTGTGGTCACAGTAAATAAAGCCGCGGGCAATATTGAGACCAAGCGCACCTTCAGGAATTATCAGTTCCATCTCGAGTGGAGAATTCCCGAAAATATTTCCGGCTCAGGCCAGCTGCGAGGCAACAGTGGATTGTTCCTGGCCTCGACCGGCCCCGAGGACGCCGGATATGAGTTGCAAATCCTCGACTCCTACAACAACAAGACCTATGTCAACGGCATGGCCGGCAGCCTTTACAAGCAGAGCATTCCGCTGGCGAACCCGATGCGCAAGCCCGGCGAGTGGCAAGCCTACGATGTGGTGTGGACCGCTCCCGTGTTCAATGCCGACGGCTCACTCAAGAGTCCTGCTTACGCTACCGTCTTCCTTAACAGCGTGCTGGTCGACAATCACTTCGAGTTGAAGGGCGAAACCCGCTACATCGGCCAGCCCTTCTACAAGAAGTTCGACCGCGCGCCCATCAAGCTGCAGGCCCACGACGACCCCAGTCCGCCCATTAGCTTCCGGAACATTTGGGTGAGGGAACTAGATTAGTATTCAGGCGGCAGCAATGCCGCCACACAAACACGACCGCGTTTTTCATACCGCGCTCCCCCCTAATTACGTCAATTGGCTCGGTTATACTTGGCTCTGTGCCTGCATGATCCTGCTTTGCAATCATCGAGTTCATAGAAATGAAGCTTAGGCAGGCCACAGGCTTGGGATAAATGCTCAGCCAATGGATGACGGTTCGGTTTTCACATCGCAGAAACGGGAACAGATTCGTGGGGAACTGGTCGCCGCTGCAAAGGCAGACTCACGTATCGGGGGTGCTGCACATTTGGGCTCAGCGGCGCTTGGGCTTGAGGACCGCTGGTCTGACATTGACCTCGCTTTGTGTTTGACTCCCGATGCCGATCTGAATCAGGTCCTAGTTGATTGGACTACGCGCTTGTATCGTGACCATGCAGCGGTGGCGACCTATGATGTCAGGCGCGGCGACATTTTGTATCGTGTATTCCTGCTCGACAACACTCTGCAAGTCGATCTCTCATTCTGGCCTGCCACCGAATTGCGTGCGATCGGCCCAAAATTCAGTCTGATCTTTGGTGTTGCTGGAGAGTCGATTCCAGCAGCAGTTCCCGATGCAAAGGACCTGATTGGGATGGCCTGGCTCTACGGCCTGCACGTGCGTTCGAGGATTGCGCGCTCTCGACCGTTGCAGGCGGAACACATGTTGAGCGGAATGCGAGATCACGTGCTTGCGCTGATGTGCAAGCGTCATGATGCGGCTTCAGTCCAGGGCAGAGGGCTCGACGATCTTCCCGAACAACAAAGGCTGCGAGCTGCGGAATGTTTGGTTCGCTCCTTGGAACCAGTTGAACTCAAACGCGCTTTTCGGGTCACTGTGGGCGCTCTGCTCGAGGAGGTGAGGTGCGTTGACTCTGGCCTCGCGACGAAGTTAGAGCGTCCCTTACATAGGATGGTGAATTGTTTGGCCTTTGACTAAATAGACGAATACGGTATAGCAAGTGGAGGTCCACTGCTGCAAAATCGCGTTATCACCAGCTGGTGCTGTTTCTTCGCCTTTTGTGCGGCGGCCTTTGCCCTCGGAAGTCATCCATGCCTTGGCGGATTACTCCTCACCGGCAAGGCTTGATCCGGCGTCGAATCACAAGTAGCACAACGAATCTCTGGACGGGGTTTTTACAGGTTCTAAGGAGAGCTGTGGCCGGTGCACTGCAGCACGCCAAGATACTGGCTCCATGGACCTACGGATTTCCGGTATTGGTGGGCCATAACCCTTGAGACTTGATGCAGATGAGTTAAGTCATGCACGGCCCAGGTCGCCAGTAGCTCTGAAAGGGTAACGATTCCAAGGGAAGGATGTTGTCCACGTCGCGCGAGGTCCTCTGGCCGCAAATTCAATGCACCCAGTTCTCTCAGGTTTTCTGACCGCAAACGAGCAAATTCATCCAATAACTGCCCCAGCGACTTACCCTGGCTCTCTCGTAGGTGTCCCCAACGATCGAAGGGCACAAACGTCCGTGTCTCGCCAAATTGCAGCACCATTCTCACCCGGGGCATCCAATCCGTGCGTTCGCCGTGAATGAGATGGCCGACGACATCGAACACGCTCCAAGTGTTCTCACCTTCATTTTGCAAGGTCCACGTCTCCGGCAGGTCACGCAGAAGCGCATCGAGAGCAGCCGGGGTGCGGGTGAGTAGCGATATGGTGTGCGGCAAGTTATGGTTCATCATGCTTCCATTCGATGACGGCCATTTTCGAGGGATTCCGAATGTAACGGGTTCCGCTTCCCCTCGACAGCGACGAATTGGCTGGTCTCAAGCAATTGGATGTGCCTGGCAGCGGCAAAGGCTCTTCCTAACCAGGCATACTCGCAGACCATAGAGGTGTCTACGGGTCTAGCGGATCTTGAAGATCGACATGAAGGGACGTCAAGTTAGGACGGGCCACAAGATCGAATGGCGAAAGCCGGTCGAGGATGTCGACCGGTTGGTATCCTAGTTCTCTTGCGCAGCGGTCTGCGAATTCACGCGACTGTATGTACTGGCTGCCATCCTCGGAAGCCGTAATCACCATTGCCTTCTCGAGCGGAGCCCCCATCTGAAAGAGCAGCCGCGCCGCATTGCGCAAATTTGTCGTCGTGTGTCGAGCGTAGGGGTCGATCACCACCGCCGCTTCCGGAATGTGATCCCGCGCAATCAATTCACGCTTCATCTCGACCGCTTCCGAATACCGTGTCCGATCGGGATGCACATGCCCTCCAGACACAATAATGAACGGCGCCAGACCTTCTCGCCAGCGTCGCGAAGCCATGCGAATACGGAAGGCTCCCATGGGGGAAAGCCCGGTCTCCCCCTCCGACAGCCCGATTCCCGGGACGAGGATGGCGGCGTAGGGATGGGACTTCCAGTCGGTGGCGCGCGCTCGAGTGAAGGCTGCTGCATTTTCTCCCTCCTCGAGCGGTTCGTATCGACCCGCTTCCGTGCGTTGCTGGATGACGAGCAAGTCAAACCCCAACTGGGACCACGCGGAGAAGAAGACATCGGTCGAAGCGCCGTCGATCTCCGCCCCCAGAGCGGATGCGAGGTCGTTCCGTAGGATCTCGCTGCCCGCCTCGTAGAGCGGGCCATCGATCTTCGCCGTGGGCAGCTTCTCTCCCAAGGCATAAACCTTATAAAGGCGATTCACTCCTTGGGCCGTTTCGAGCCAGCTCGCGCGCATGAAAGCGGAGTCCTCCAACCCGGCATATTTTTGAAATCTTCCCGACGGCCTCATCTGATGGTGGACGAGTTGGTTTAGGGGACCTCCCGCTCTGGCGAGAACCGCCAGTTCATTTCCCGCGGCTTCAATCTCGAGCTGGTTCAACATCATTTGATCGACCGGGCAAGCTTTCGTCTGCTTGCAAGCAGCGTACACTGCTTCGCGCTCCTGGGTCAGCCGCCTGGCGAGCGCCTGCAGCACGCTGCTCTGTGCAATTGCCGCCTGGGCGGCAGGATCAATCGTGAGAAGCGTGAGAAGATAGGCGTTCCGGTCTTGTACCGGATTGTCACTTCGCAAGCAGCGGTACGTCGAAGACTGCGCTCCCGCAACTGGGCAGACACCAATCAGGCACAGCAGAACATAGGTGATCTTCCGCTGCATAGTTCGCCTTGTTATCGGACTGATCAGAGACCGAATCCTTGGACGGCTCCGGTCCGAGCAACGATTCTATAGCTTCGGCGGTGACAGAAAAAATCGTGGCAGGGCTGTCGATACCCTCTTCGACTGCGAGACGAGGTCTCTTGACGGCGGGCCTCGGACACCAACCGGGAGAGCCGGTCCGGTATCAGAAAGGCAACCGCGAATGTCTGCTTTGGCCGACCCTCCCGCGCAGGAGCTTAGAAGGTGAATCGCGCGGAGAACTGCAACGCCCTAGGAAGCCCGTCCGGACTAACTTCCTGAAACGTCCCAAAATTGCCCGGGCCCGAATTGGGCACCAGATAGCAAGTCTGGTTCAGCGTTTGGCCGTCACCGCAGTTGGTGCCAATGGGGTTGTATTGCAGTTGGTTGATTCCGTCGCCGTTTTGCACATACCAGTTGGCGTGATTGAACAGATTGAAGGCTTGCGCTTGCAACTGCAGTTCCTTGCCTTCACTGATCGCAAAACTCCGCGCCAGCCCAACGTCGATCCTCGCAAGCCATGGGCCGTAAAAAGAATTCAGGCCGATGCCCGGCGTGGGGCCAGCACCATTAATGCCCCCTGCGGTGGCCGCAGTGGTCTCGTTGAAGGCGGTGTCGTTCAGGTTGTCATCGGCGCCGGTGCAAGTGCTGAACGACAAGGGAGCAGGGCTGGTGCACGCGGGACTCAACAGACTCGCGTACGGACGACCGGAAGAGAATTCCATGACGCTGCTCAGCGTCCAACCGGAGAGGATCTTGCGCCCGCTGTCCGAACTGGTCAGTGTTTCCAGTCTGGGCCGATAGACGGCCGCAAAAGTAATGCGGTGCCGCCCGTCGAGCAGCGAAGGAGCGTGGGTATTGCTGAAGTTGAACTGGTTATTGAAGTCCATCCCATCGAGCTGGATGCTCTTCGCCAACGTGTAGGAAAACTGTAAAGCAAGGCCATGCGTCATGCGGCGCTGCAACTGCACGAACAAGGAGTTGTAATAGTTCTGCGCGGGGCTGATGACCTCCTGGATCTGGCCGAGGACGTTGGGATTGACGATGCGGCCTTCGGTGAGCAGCCCGCTGTCCATGGTCGGCAAGGTTATGACCTGCCCGCTACAGGGCGCTGTCGTTGTACCGGGAGGACAGACGATGTATGTCGTCGTGCCTCGCAACGGCTCCAGGTTCGCATCATAGGCGCTGCCGGAAATTATATGCACTCCGTGAGTCCACATGGTGCCGATAGTCAGAGTTGTGTTCTCGAGAATCTCGCGCTCAATCTGCAAACTCGCCTGCTGAATATACGGCACCCGGAATTGCGGAGCGATCAGGGAAATGTCCTCGGAGGCGGAGAACAGCGGGGAACTGGCTGGGAGGATCTGGGGAAACGTTGGCACCTGTTGGTTCGGGGGACCTATGCTTGGGCTGTAACTGGCACTTACCTCAGACTGCTGCGAAGCCAGCCCGTTCGAGATCACCGCGTTGCGGTAATTCAAACCGTTCATGTTGGTGTAGAAGAGGCCGAATCCTCCGCGGATCACAGTCTTCGATTCTGGCTGCCAGGCAAATCCGAAGCGTGGGCCCAGGCGTCGAAACTGGTTGGGATACTGGCCGGTGAGCGGGAAGGCCGGATTTTTCGCCGGCTGCGGGTAGACTTGGAAGTCCTCGCGCAAGCCTATTTCCAGCGTTAGCTGCGGTAAAGCGCGCAACGTGTCCTGCGCGTAGAATCCGTAGTAAGGCTCGGCAAAAGAAAAGGTCGGTTTTCCCGCAGCCTGACTGAAATTGATGTATTGTCCGAGCGCAAAGGCTGCCAGATTTGGAAATTCATACAGGCCGAGCGGCGACCCGAAGTCGACAGCCTCGTTCGGATCCGCTCCGCCATCATCGGTGTCCGCATCCCAGGTGCGGTCATAATCAAAGCCGAACTGCAGCATGTGTTTGCCCACGATGTAGTCCACCCGGTCAGCCAGAGTGTACTGTCTCTCAAAAACTCTTCCGATGGAGAACGCGGCGTTTCCAAGAGTAAACGCAGCAGGACTATCTAGCACCACGGTCGGCGTATTCGGAGCCAAACCCGTGGGTGTCGCGATTTCGTTATCCTGCGAGGTGCCCGCGTGAAATTCGTTCAGCAGGTTGGGTAAGAAGGTGTGCGTCCATCCCAGGGTGGCCTGGAAGGTACGAACGTAGGCGTTGGCCAGTGTTTGCGTCCCATAATTTGCCACGGTGGGGTCAAGGATGACGCCTCCGGGCGAGTTGAAGCGGTTCACATTGAGGCTGAGAAACAGGCTATC
>JASHSL010000277.1 GCA_030040855.1 Terriglobales bacterium | reverse complement strand
GTGTTCTGCGCGATGGTGCGGTTCCCTCCCAGGAGATTTCTGAATTCTTCGCACAGGGATGAGCGAAGGCAATCCGAAGTCGACCTCTCGAAAACATTGGTTGCGCTGGCTCGCGATCCTGGTCGTAGCTATGCTTTTGGCCGGCCTGCTCAGCATCTGTTTCGCCATTGAACGCGCGGCCGAAGAAGCGCAGATTCATCCCGCCGACGCCATTGTTGTGTTTGGGGCGGCCGAATATGCGGGGAGGCCATCGCCGGTTCTTCGCGCCCGGCTGGACCATGCCCTCGAGCTATTCGAACGCGGCCTGGCGCCGGTGATCATCACCACCGGCGGCGCCGCCGCCGATCCTAGTTTTAGCGAGGGCGGGGTCGGTCACGACTACTTGATGCGCCACGGAGTTCCCGATTCGAGCCTCATTGCCGAAACCCAAGGCTCGGATACGGCGCAATCGGCCGAGCGAGTGGCGGTCATCATGCGCGCCAACCACATGCGCAGTTGTGTCGCGGTGAGCGACGCCTATCACGTCTTCCGCATTCGCAAACTGCTCGAGCATCAGGGAGTTCAAGTGTACCTTGCGCCGCGGCCGGATTCGCGGCCGCATTCCGCCTGGCAGCGGGGGGAAGCCATTCTCCGGGAAGCGGTGAGCTACGCCCTCTGGCAGCTGCACATTCCCCTTTAGCCGCTTCTCCCTGCTGTCCAACTTGGCAATCAGAGCCCAGGCCAAAGCCAGCCTCTACCAGCCCATGCGTTTTCTCAACTGGGTCACATGGGCAACGTGGTGGCGTCCATGCCAGGCATAAAGTGCCAGGTTCTTCTCGAGAGAGACAACCCCCAACTCGGGATGGCGGAAGCTGCGCTTCCAATCCTCCGGCCCGAGCGATCGCAACAGGATCAGCCAACGGCGGTGGAGTGAGTCGAGCAGAGACAAGGAAACTTCAAGCGGCGTCGAGCGTACGTCCTCGAGTTGTGCCCAGCGGTCCTCGAGGTAGGGCTTGATGGTAGGCTCATCCTCGGTCAGCGCCAGCTTAAATCGAATATAGGCGTTCATGTGGCTTTCCGGAACATGGTGAACCACTTGGCGCACCGTCCATCCTCCGTCGCGATACGGCGTCTCAAGCTGTTCTCGCGTCAGTCCTTGAATCGCCGTCCGCAACGCCAGCGGCGCCTCCTCGATGTCCGCGAGGAATTTCTGACGCTCGAGCGCGCTGGTGGAGCCGGAGAACGTGAACTTTCCGATGGGATAGCGTGGATCCGTCATCTTTCACCTTCGCCTTGTTTCGCCGATCCGAGGGGGGACGGGACCGTCTTCGTCCCGGGACGGCAGGTCTGTCGGAAACAGATGAACGGGGAGACGGGAACGCGGCACAAATTTTCTCAAGCCAGGAGAAGCGCAACTCCCGCCGCGAGCAACGTGCTGAGGAAATTCACCCAGTTGTTATCGAGTAAGTTCGGCCGCTCCAGTAAAACTCCCAGGTAGCTGTCCGCCACCATGCCCATCGCACCGGCCACGGCGCAAAAAACCGCTCCCTTGGGCGACACCAGACCGGCCAGAAAGGACACCCCGCACACCATCGCAGCCGCGAAAATGCCGCTGAAGGTGCCAATCAGGCTTACGCCCCCATTGGTGCCCGCCGGCACAACCTCCCCGGTGGTAATCAGTCTCGCGGTATCACCCAGGGCCTGGCCGAATTCGCTCGACACGGTGTCGGCGGCCGCTTCCGCCAAAGCGGCGACCGCAGCCGCTAGGAAAAGACGCTTCGCGCCAACTGCGGAGAGCACGGCAAAGCCGGCGGCGGTCACGAGATTCGCCAGGACCTGGGCGCCGGTTCGTCCGCGACGGTTTTCCGCGGTTCCCAGTTTTTGCTTCCTTTGGTATCCGAACCGCGTGGCTACCCAGGTGAGCACAAAGACGGAAACCAGGGCGAGGAATGCCCCAAACCCGGCAGCGGAGTACAAAACAAAGCAGATGACCGCCCCGGCGATCGAACCCGACAAGCTGACTCCCCGCAACCAACGGGCAACGGCAGTGAAGACCAGCGTCACCAGAAGGGCCAACCCGCACCGCCGCGGATCGAGGTCCCCGCCGGCAAGAACCCAGGTGCTTAGAAAGAGGTTCGGCATTCGAAGGGAGTCGCTGCTCAACTCTGGAACTAACCACTAGGTATAGCTTGTCGAGATCAATAACCCCAGATATTGTTGATTCTACTCTGGGTTACCCACCCAGACCTTGGTGCGTGGAGCTCTGGTTATAATTTAGGCTCATGCTCCAAACGCGGCTTTGGCGCGCAGGCAGCGCAGGTGAACCATGGCGGCTTCGGTTTGGTCCGGATATCTTACCTTCGGCTTGATTTCGATGCCGGTACGGCTTTACTCCGGCGCACGCAGTTCCGGCATTTCCTTCCATCTGCTGCACCGCGATGATTTGCAGCGGGTCAGGCAACAACTCTACTGCCCGGCTGAGAATCGCGTGATTGATCGCAGCGATACCGTGAAAGGCTACGAGTACCGCAAGGACGAATACGTTGTCGTTGAGCCTGAGGAGATTAAGAAAATCGAGCCTAAGACCGCCAAAACGATGGAGATTCTGGAATTCGTCAAGGCCGGTGACGTCGACCCCGTCTATTTTGAGTCGTCCTATTACATGCTGCCGGAAGAAGCCGGTCGCCGCCCCTACGCGCTTCTGACCAAGGCTTTGGAGGAGAGCGAGTACGTCGCCATTGCCAAACTGACGATGCACAATCGTGAGTACACGGTCTTTCTCCGCCCGCATGAAGGCGGGTTGATGCTGCACACGATGTACTACGCGGAGGAGGTTCGAGCCGTGGAGGGCTTCGGCGCGCCCGACGTCGAACTGAAGGAAGCAGAGCTGAAAGTCGCTCATCAGCTGATCGAAGCTCTGGCTGCGGACTGGGAACCGGAAAAATTTCACGATTCCTTTCAAGACAACCTCAAGCAACTGATCCAGACCAAGCTCGAAGGGGGCAAGATTGCGGAAGTGGAGAAGCCGAAAAAGCTGGCTCCCGTCGTCGATCTAATGTCGGCCTTGAAGGAAAGTCTGGCCAAGATGGAAGGCAAGAAAAAGCCCGCGGCTCGAGAAGCCGCGGGAGCGAAGCGTTCGCGCGGTGGAGCCTAAACCGTCGGCGATGAGCGAGAAAGACTGGCAATCGGTCCCACTCGGCTTTTCTACCGTCTGCCAATTCGCAAAGCATGCCTCCGCCTGTCTGCGATGATGGGCGGAGGGCCGGCTCGATCTAGGATCTTTCTCCTTGGCTGGAGCAAGCATCTCAAGCAATGCGCAGTGCGGGAGACTGATTTTCCACGACCCCTCTCGATCCACCATAACAATCGTTTCATCCACCCTGAGGTGCCAAGGGAGGCTGACTTGTTGCGGCTGCTGACAATAAGCTCGAAGACGAAGGGCAGGGTGGCGCGGCTTCCGCTTAGCCTTTAGAATAAGGAACGTCCTGATCGTATGAAGTGTTTCTCTCCCCTGAAGTGTTTCTCTCCCCCGCTAGAGCGGCCGCGCTGGCTCAGCCGCTTCGGCGCCGCGACGGTTTTCCTGCTCGTCCTGCTATGGACCGCGTGCGGCCAGTATTACCGGCCGGTGGCGAATCCGATCGTGCCCGCTCAGCCCAATCCAAACTTGAGCAATGCCGCCATCGTCATCACCGACAATGGGGCGAGCCATCCGGGCGCGAGCACGACCATTGACGTAGCGGGCGACACGCAGATTTCGCAGGCGACCGTCGGC
>JASHSL010000276.1 GCA_030040855.1 Terriglobales bacterium | reverse complement strand
CAGTCTGTGTGGACGGCTTTCCCGGTATGCCTGCCAGCACCATGCTCGGCAGAGCAAAGTTGGGATGATTGAAGCCATTGAAAAACTGGCAATCGAAGCGGAGCTTCACGTGCTCGGTCACTGGGAACCATTTCGTCAAGTAAAAGTCGCTCCATACGAAGTTCGGTCCGCGCAGGGCGTTGCGGGCGAGATTCCCGCACTGGCAATTCTGCGGATTGTCGCCGCCGTTACAAGCCCCCGTACTCGGATCGACTGCGGAAACAAAAGCATCCGGGTTAAGCCATTGGATGGTTCCGGGCTGCGTTACACCGGGAATCGAACGATGCTCATAAAGCGGCACGCCCGGCACGACACTCGCAAACTGCGGGCCGCTGCCTTGCACGATTCCATCTCCGTTCGCCGAATACGGCGTGCTCAGAACTGAGAATGGAACTCCGCTGTGCCAGAAGGCTGTGCCAGAGAATTGCCAGCCATTCAACGCGTATCGGAGCGGGCGGTTTCGCAGCTTCAGCGGAAGGGCATACACATATTGCCCGGTAAGGTTGTGCCGAATGTCGTAATCGCAAGAGCCGTAATCGCGGGCAAGCTCGCCCGGCAAGGGCGACAAGATTCCTCCCGCTGAGAACTGAAGGAATCCGCCGTTCGATACTGTGTCCAAGCAGTGGCTCCACGTGTAGTTGACTTGCCCTTGCAGCCCGTGCCCCATTCGCTTATTGGCAGTCAGTTGCAACCCGTTGTAATGGCTGTTCGCACCCGTGGAGAACTGGGTGACCGCGCCGAAACGAGGGTCAGTCGGCTGCATGTACGGAAAGGGTACAAAGCATCCTTCGCAGACTGTCTGATAGCCATTGACTTGCGTGGTGTATGGCTGATTCACGGCACGGGTGCCGACGTATTGAGCCTGGACGCTGCCCGTTGTCCCGATTTGATGATCAACGCCTAGACTCCACTGCATGAAGTAGGGCGCTTGAAGTTCGCCAGTGGGCACGGCAGTGATCGCGACCGGGGGCAGACAGGAAGCTGGATTTGCCAGTGTGGACGCGCACGAGAGTTGTCCCAGTGCGAACCCGGAAGTGAATTTCTGATTGGCGGCGACGGTCGCATCCACTGCGCTGTTCGGCACTCCCGCTGCAATCGCCGTTCCTCCCACCGTGCCGAGGAGACCGCCTTGGAATGTTTGCACGTAGGGCGGATTCATCCCTACGAGATCGGCAACCGTCCCCGGCAGAATATCGCTGAATAGTCCAAACCCGGTTCTTAGCACGGTTTTCGGCTCGATCTGCCACGCAATCGCTGTCCTCGGTTGCAGGATCGCGAGTGGAGTCGAAGAGAACAGATTCCCGAGGTGAGTCTGAATCGCATCGCTGAGCGGCTGATTCACATCGTGCGAAATCGAATAGAACGATCCACGAAGGCGAGCCACTCCATCATGTGGATTGAGCGGATTTGAATTGAACGTGTCACGGATGCCAATCGTCCACGTTAGCCTTTTCATGATCCTCCACGTGTCCTGTGCATAGAAATCAACATTCGCGAAGTTGAATGGCTCGTTCGGATTCGCCGGAAAGGTCTTGGTAGCCGTCGATGCCACGCCGTAGGTGAACTGCGGCAGATCGGTATAGATCACGAGCGGGACAGTACCCTCACCGAAGTCGTAGTCATTGAGCCAAAAGATTCGCACATTGGTGCCGATCCTGATCTCGTGCGACCCGTGACTCCATGCGAGATTGTCATTGATGAAGAACCTTGAAGCTCGACGTCCCTGAAGCCACGTGTTGTCGAGACCACCGATGGTGGTGAATGGTGCATCCGCTCCGCTGCCCTGAAGCACTATCGGGAAGGCGGATAATGTCTTCTGAAAATCACTTGGCGCAAACAAGCTCGAATACCACGAAAATGCGGGGTTGAAGTAGTCCACGAGATTCTGCGAGAAGACGTGCGTATACCCCGCCGCGAAGGAATAGAGCGGTTGCGGTGAAATGGCATTGAACAACGGATTGATCGGGTCTGTCCATGCCGCCTGCAATCCAGTGTCCGCCTGAAAGCGGAACCATGCCGTGTTATCGGTGCTAATGTTGTAGTCGATGCGGGCGGTCTGCACCTGCTCGTGGTCATCGCTGGAGTGCGAGACACTCTGCCGATTGGCACAACCATTGCCGTTTGGTGTCCTACCGGAAGCCGGGGAACCGTCCGAATTGAAGGGACATCCTAAAACCGCGAGCGGTTCACCGCTCGTGTTTCCATACAGCGAGAACATGTTCTGGTAAAAGGGCACCAACTGGGGGACTGGCGCGTAGGCTGTGCCAGTCACAGAATCGACGCCGCCAAGGGAAAGCTGCTGCAAGACATACTGCTCGAACGCAGGAGTTGGAACTGTAGCGGGCGTGACGATTGGCAAAGCGATCCGCATCCACTCGCTGTCGAAGAAGAAGAACAGCTTGTCGTGAACAATCGGCCCGCCCACGCTGCCTCCGAAATGGTTCACGTTCGAGCGCGGTTTGTGATTGCTCGGTGTGGCATTCGTGAAGTAGTTCGCCGCATTCAGGACCGACCTGTTCCAGAGTTCATACAGGTTCCCGTGAAACAGATTCGTGCCGGACTTGGTGACGTAGTTGACCTGAGACGCGCCATACCTGCCTTGATCCACGGAATAGGAGAGAGTATTGACCGTCACTTCGGAAATCGAGTTCAGCCCTAAGGCGAGATTCGTCGAGAGTCCGCTATTAAGGTTCGTAAGAGGATCGTTGGTTTCCAGCCCGTCAACGATGTAACCATTCGAAAGGGCGGGCAGCCCGTTGAACTCTACATTCCCATAGCCGTTACTGCTACCCACAAAATCATTGCTGCTTCCCGCCGTGTTGATCAGGGCACCGGGGGCAAACTGCAAAGGGTAGGTCAGGTCACCGCCCGGATTGGGCAAATCTTCCAGAGCGGGCGCATCGAGAGTCGTTGACGTGTTTGCGTTGCTTGGATTGATGATCGGAGCTTCAGAATTCACTTCCACTATTTCATTGGAATGTGCGACTCGCAGGGTGAAGTTGATCGTTTGCTTTTGCCCCAACCCGGAGAACACATTCTCCGCTTTTTGCAGCTCAAATCCCTGCGCCTCGATCTCGACTTTATATGCACCGGGCTTTAGCTGCGGGAAATTGAACCGACCTGCGTCATCCGTTTTCGCGCTGCGCTTCGAACCCGTGTCCAGGCTGGTGACCGTTACGGTTGCCCCGGACACCACGGCATCGGTGGAATCGGTCGCTTGCCCTTGAATCGCACTGGTGGTCTCGCCCTGACCTAATGCGCGAATCGACAGAAGGCAGAAAACGGCGACGACAAGAAAGGAACGAAGACGGTGCACTTCTAACAACCCCCAGGAACAAAAGCCGATGAATAGA
>JASHSL010000275.1 GCA_030040855.1 Terriglobales bacterium | reverse complement strand
GTGAATTTGAGGCGAAAGCTCGCGAAGGCCCCGAATCCAATCGTCGCGCCCTGGGTGATTCCGTTACCGCTGGATTGTTTGGTGAAAATGCTGCTGGCGCTGCCGCTGACGTCGAAGCGTCCGTCTTGCGCAACGCCGATGGAGGAAGCAAACCATAGCACAAGAAGTGCGCCGGCCGGTTTTTTGAGCATCCCTTTTTCTCTCTCCGCTCGAGGCTGAGACTCGACCCATCGGGTACTGGGCGGGCGGTAAGAATCCGCATCCCCGAACTCCACTGCTCGTCCCGATCCAGGCTTCGCCAGGGCTTGGATCACGGTTCTGCCGCGCGCCATTCGGGATTGCCCTTTCAGAATAACCGCACCGCCTTTGCCGTCTCAACCGCGGGTATCTTCCGCAGTTCGGCCACAATCGCCTCCGGCACGACCTCGTCCACGTGCACCACCGCAATGGCCTCCTTGGGCGCGTGTTCTTTCTCGCTTTCTCGGCGCCCGAGCGAGAAATCGGCGATGTTGATGTGGTGATCGCCCAAGATGGTCCCCACCTTGCCGATGACTCCAGGCACATCACGGTTGCGAAGGTAAATGAGGTCGCGCTCGAGCGGTGCCTCCAGGGCAATTCCATCAACGTGCAACAAACGAGGGGCGCGGGTAGGGAGCACGCCCCCTTTGACCAAGTGCTCTTCGCGATGGGTTTGGATCCCAATCGACAGCAGGCTGCCCATGCCTTCGCTTGCGCTTTTCTCTTGGCTTGCTTCCTGAATGCGCAAGCCCCGCGCCGACGCAATCGCCGATGCATTGACCAGATTGGCCTTCTCTTCGAGCGCCTGGTTCAAGATACCTTTAATCGCGGCATTGCGGATGAGCTCGGTCTTCCATGCCGTGATTGGCCCGCTGTAGCGCAGCGAAATCTCCTCGAGAGCCCCTTCGCTGATCTGAGCCAGAAAGGAGCCGAGTCTTTCCGCCAGCAAAATATAGGGCTGGAGCGCGAGATATTCATCGTGCGAAACGGAGGGCACATTGACCGCATTCTGGATCACGCCATGCTTGAGATATTCCCTCACTTGCATTGCAATCTGGTAGCCCACGGCCTCCTGCGCCTCCGCCGTCGATCCGGCGATATGAGGAGTGAGAATGACCTGCTCCAGCCCTTGGAGCGGCGAGCGCGTGAGCGGCTCTTCTACGAAGACGTCGAGGGCGGCAGCGGCGATCCGTCCTTGTTCGAGGGCCTCGGCCAAAGCGGCTTCCTCCACCAGCTCTCCACGGGCACAATTCACCAGCCGCAGCCCCGGTTTCATCTTCTTGAGGGAGGCGGCATTAATCATGCCTGCGGTTTGGGCCGTCAGCCCGACGTGCAAGGTCAAGTAATCGGCTGCGGCGTAGACTTCTTCGAGGGTAGCCATGGCGATCCCTTGCTCCTTGGCCAGCGCGGCGGCAACGAATGGGTCATGCGCCACAACCGCCATGGCGAAGGCGCGGGCGCGGCGCGCGACTTCCATTCCAATCCGCCCCAGCCCGACGATGCCCAAGGTTTTTCCGCGCAGTTCGCTGCCTTGCAATGATTTTTTCTCCCACCGGCCGGCGTGGGTCAGCCGATTGGCCTGGCACAGCTGGCGGGCCATGGCCAACATCAGGGCAAACGTATGTTCCGCCACGGCTACGGCGTTGGCGCCGGGCGTATTCATGACGGCGATGCCCTGGCGGGTGGCGGGTTCGAGTTCGATGTTGTCGACACCCACTCCGGCGCGCCCGATCACCCGGAGCTTGCGTGCCTTGGCGAGCAGATCCGCATTCACCTGAACCGTCGAACGCACGATCAGGGCATCCGCCGATTCCAGTTGCGCCGCCAAGGCGCCGCCGATTTGCTCCGGCGTTACGACCTCCCACGCGGGCTCGCGCAACAGATCAACCGCAGAGGATGAAATCTTTTCGGCCAGCACAATCTTCATGATTGGCTCTCCATCCTGCCCGTCACTAAACCCGGCTGCGCCCAGCCAGGTCTCCCGGGGCCGCCCTCGTCGAGCTGTCTACGCCGATTTGTCTGTCTGGTTTCGCTCATTTTGGGATCCGGCCGGCCGGATAAGAAGCCGGAAACGCGAGTGCAGCCTTCCCCTATAGTGCCGACGCGGTAACTTTCGATTCCCGGCGGTAATGGGAGTAAACCTCCTGCGCGGCACGCAGCGCCACTCCGTATTCGACCGCTTTCTCCGTGACCTGGGCTAGCACCTGTTCGAGTGCCGCCAGAATCGCGATGGTGTCGAAATAGTCGTAGTAGCCAAGATGCGCGATGCGAAAGAGCTTGCCCTTCATCTCCCCCTGGCCATTGGCCACCACCGCGCCAAACCGGTCGTTGAACTCCCGGATGATGGCTCCGGATTCTATCCCGCTCGGCGGCTGAATGGCGGTGAGTGCCGCCGCCGGACAAGCCCGGGCGAACAGGCGCAGCCCCAGCGCCCGCGCGCCCGCGCGCGTCATCTCGGCGGCCAGTTCGGCGTTCTCGATCAGGGCCTGGCGTCCGCGGATCACGTCCCCATTCCCCATTTGGCGGACGAACTGCAATGCCGCGGCCAATCCGGCCACCAGCGCAGTTGCGGGTGTGTAGGCAGATTCTCCCCGGGCTGCGGCTTTTCGCTCTTTGCGGAAATCGAAGTAATAACGGGGATTCTTGGCGGTTTCCATCCGCTTCCAGGCCCGTTCGCTGATCGCGCAAAAGGCGAGGCCGGGCGGGATCATGAGTGCCTTCTGCGAACCTCCGATCAATACGTCCACTCCCCACGTATCCACATCGAGGTGGGTCGTGCCCAGCCCGGTAATGGCATCGACGACGAGAAGCGTGCCTTCCCCCCGCTCCCGCACGAGCTGGGCAATCGCCTGGATGTCATGGCGGGCTCCGGTCGAGCTTTCCGTAGCCTGCACGTACACCGCGCCGACCTCCGGACGAAGCTTTTGCCGCAGGTCTTCGAGCCGAAAGGTTTCGCCATAGGGCGCGCTCACAACTTCCGCGTTCAAGCCAAAGGCTTTGGCCAGATCGCGCCAGCGCTCGCCGAATTTCCCCGCGCTCATCACCACCACCTTGTCTCCGGCCGAGGTCAAATTCGACACCGAACCCTCCATGATCCCGGTACCGGAACATGCCAGCAGCAGCACATCGTTGGTGGTTCCGATGAACTCCTTCAAATCCGTCAGCACCCGGGAGAACAGACCCCGGAAATCCGCGGTGCGATGATGCATGGCCTGGGAAGCCATGGCGGTCTGAGCGACGGGAAGGATCGGGGTCGGTCCGGGAGTAAACAGCCGCATCTTGCGCAACATGATCGTCAGTCCTTGGGAGTGGATTCCTTGCTAGTGTACCTGAAGGCTCAACCCCGGCCGCCGCCCGGCGGAACATCCCCGACGCCAAACCCGGCCAGCGGCTTGCTCCCGGCCAGAGGGCTATAATTCTGCGTATGAGCATGCTCGAACAGATCCAGAGAGATATCACCGGCGCCATGAAAGCTCGCGACGAACAACGACTGTCGACGCTGCGGATGGTGAAAACCGCACTCAAGAACCGGGAAATCGAAAAAATGGCGCCGCTCGATGACAAGGAATCGCAGCAGGTCTTAAGCACCCTGATTAAACAGCGCAAGGATTCTGTCGAGCAGTTCCTCAAGGGCGGACGCCGCGAGCTGGCCGAAAAAGAAGCCGCGGAGATCACCTTGATCGAGGCCTATTTGCCGAAAGCCGCCACCGAGGAGGAGATGGTGGCGGGAGTGAGAGCGGTCCTTGCCGAGATGAATGCGCCAACCATAAAGGATATGGGAACGGTGATGAAAAACGTCATGGCGCGGTTTGCGGGCGCAGGAATCCGTGTGGATGGCAAACAAGTCAGCGAAGCGGTAAAGCGGGAGCTGACGCCCAAGTGATCGCGCGCGATTCTCGGCGTGCGAGCCGCTACTTGCTCCTCTGCAACTCCCGGTAGGCTTGGCTGCGGGAGATGCCCATGGCTTTTGCCAGCTTCTTGAGCGCGGCTCTTTCGTCCGACTTGTCTTGTGCGAGGATCGCCTCGAAGCGCTGACGCAGATCATGCCGGGCGGAGGCTGGCCGCGGGCTTGGCTTTTCTGCTCTCCCCACCAGCAGCGTGATCTCCCCCTTGACTCCCTCCCGCGCACGCAGAGCGGCCAGCAACGCAGCGGCTCGACCGCGCAGGAATTCCTCGTGCAGTTTGGTTACCTCGCGGGCGATCACCACCGGGCGGTCGGGGCCGAGCACCTCCACAATGTCGGCCAAAGATTCCAGCAAGCGGTGGGGAGCTTCATAAAAGACCTGCGTACGGGGGGAGTCATAAATCGCCTCGAGCAGCGCCCGACGAGGGCCGCGGCGCGCCGGTAAGAATCCGCTAAAGCGGAAGGAATCGGTGGGCAGTCCACTGGCGACCAGGGCCGCCAAAAATGCCGTCGCGCCGGGGACGGGAACCACCGTCAGCCGATGGCGGATGGCTAGGGTGATGAGGCGGAAACCGGGATCCGAGATGCCGGGCATACCGGCGTCGGTCACCAAGGCGATTCGCGCTCCCCCCTCGAGTTCGGCCACCAATTCCGGGGCCCGGGTCATCTCGTTGTGGGCGTGATAGCTAGTGGTAGGGGTGGCAATTCCGTAGTGGTCGAGAAGCTTTCGCGTCTGGCGTGTGTCCTCGCAGGCAATCAAGTCGGCTTGTTGGAGCACCCGCAAGGCGCGCAAGGTGATGTCTTCCAGGTTGCCGATCGGAGTTGCCACCAGGTAGAGTGCCGGCTCTAGGGCGCGTTCCGGGCCCAGATTCCCGCCCGAAGTTTGCTGCCCGCTGGCCATCAACGCGAGTCTACCATCCCGAGCATCCCGCATCCGGCTGGCAAATTGACGAGAACCGAGGCAGTCCCTAGAATCAAAAGTACCAAATCTTACAAAGACTTCCGAGTCTATGCCGATTTACGAGTACCAGTGCAAGCGATGCCACCATCGTTTTGAGCGAATCCAGAAGTTCGCCGATCCGCATATCAAAAATTGTCCGGAATGCGGCGGCCCCGTCGAGCAACTACTCTCGCCTCCGGCGGTGCAGTTCAAAGGTTCCGGGTGGTATGTCACCGACTACGCCAAGAAGGCCACAGGGCCGACCGCCAAGGAAGGTTCCGCCACTGCGGCCGAGTCCGGGACCAAAGCTGAGTCGGCAGCCAGTAAGGACGAGAAGCCGAAATCCGAATCGAAGAAGGCCGAAAAAAAATAGTTCCTTTCGTTTCCGGAAGGCTCGCACTCGAGCTGCGACCGGACTTCTCCCACGCTTCTGGCTTCTGGTGTAGGCGGTTCGGCAAACCGAACCATGCTCTCGGAGCCCTCGGGCCAGGCCAGCACTTCGCGGCTTTGAGCTGCTACACTTGCAGCGTGCCCTCTCATTCCGCATCCAGTGATTCGGGCAGTTTGTTCGGCTCGCGGGCGGAGCATGTTCCTGAGCACTACTTAGTCGCGCACATCGATGGCGGCTCGCGCGGCAATCCCGGCCCTTCCGCCTACGGCGTGGTCATTCACGATGAACGAGGCCAGAGCCTTGCGGAACTGAGCGAATATCTCGGCCGACAAACCAATAACTTTGCCGAATACCGAGGATTACTGGCGGCTCTCGACTATGCCGTCCGGCATGGTCATAAGGGACTCAAGGTGATCAGCGACTCGGAGCTCTTGGTACGACAGATCCAGGGCGGTTACCGCGTGCACCACCCGACCCTGCGGGATCTCCATGCGCGCGCCCGGCAATTGAGCAAACAACTCAATTGGTTCTCGATCACCCACGTCTTGCGAGGCGAGAACCAGGCCGCCGACCGACTTGCCAATGCAGCCATGGACAAGGGATTGGGGAAAACCCGGGCATCGTCCGGCATCGCCGGCGGAGGGGAGTTGAACGGTATCGTCCGCAACGGCAAGATCGAACTTCTCGAAGGCGAACTCTCGGAGGGCACGCGGGTCCGGGTACGGGTGATCGGCCCAGACTCCTAGGGCACGCTTTCGCTTACCTCAGCGGAACGAGCGCTCTGATTCCCGCGAACATCGACTGAGGAGACCGAATAGAAGTAGGTGTGTCCGGACTGAACATTTCCATCCCGAAAGGCCGGCACCTTCACCAACTCCTGGTTGAGCTTTGCGGAGGTTCCGCTTCCTTCCTCCCGTCGGTAGACGTTGTATCCAGCCAGATCGGCCTCGGTGCCGGGGATCCAGACCAAGTCGATAAAGCTTTGCTGGCCGCCCTCGGAAAATACAGCTTGCAAACCGGCGGGTACCGACGGAGGGAAAATGTCATGGGCAAAAACCTTTTGCGAAGGAGTATCGAGGCCCTCGAACTCGGTTTCCACCCTTCCCGGGACATGAATCACGGTAGCCACTGTGGCCCGGTAGAAGTAGGTCTTCTCCCATTCGAAGCTTTGGTCGGAGACTGCATAGGATGGCAAGCCGCTGAACAACAATTCTGCGACCAGAATGTCATGGCCCGTTCCCTCTTCCCGACGGTAGACACGATAGATATGCCGCAACTCGGGCACCTCGCTGGATTCTGGATTCCCTGTCCAACTCAACTGAATCCCGCCGGCTGTCACCTGGGCACGAAAGTCCGAAGGTGGCGGAGGAGCGGGCACTCCCGCCACGGTAACCTGATTGGACAGCCCAGCGCTTCGTCCGTTCCAGTTGAGCACACAAACGCCGTAATGAATCTCAGCCGCAGGATCCGGGCGGAGCGCCGAGGCAGGCAGTGGATCGGTGTAACTTTGTTCCGACTTCACGGTTGACGCCCGGCGGTTCGATCGTTTCGGCCTTGGCGGAAGCGGCGGCGGGGAAACGGTTCCCACAGGATCGGCGCAATTGCTGAGGCTTTGGTCCACACTTCTGGCGATTTGAGTCATCCCCGGCTGCCGCACCTTCAACCGATCGGTCGTCTGTGTGGGCACGGTCCAGGCGAGAGAGACCGTATCCCCTTTGCGGAGGGCGCGCAAATCGGCGACGGGCTGAGGCAAATCGAGCGAAGGCGGCCGGGGAGGACCGGCAATGCCACAGGCTGTCAGCATTAAAACCGGGAGGAGGAAGCAGAGATCGCCGCAATAGCGAGCAAGATTCATCGAGCGAAGGTCAGG
>JASHSL010000274.1 GCA_030040855.1 Terriglobales bacterium | reverse complement strand
GGGTGTTCAACCACCTTGGGCGCGGTTGCAGGTGACGGAGTGATTGACGGGACAGGAGAAGTTGCCATTTGTCGGGTGCTCCTCGACGCCTCGTTCTATTACGGTTGCTTTAAGCAGATCGCTGACGAGAGCGCTGCAGCTTCCGCGCATGGATTTGAGCACCTTGACGACCATTTAGGTGCAAGGGCCAACTCTCTGAATTCGCAGGACTAGAATTTGTGGTAATCAGGTAGTCTCTCGGCGAACATTGGCATGTGACGAATGCCTGTCATCTCGCACCGAGCACCGGTAATCATCGATATTGGTTCTGGGTTTGATTCTCGGGAAAAGCATGACTGCGCACCGCGAATCTTAGCTGGAACCTAAAGTGCAGAAGATTATGGTCGGTCTGCCTCAGCACAGCACGTTCTTGACGCTGTCAGGTCTGAGCTTGAGGGTGGGTAGATCGCTTAATGTGTAGGGCGGCTATTCCTGTCCGTCTGGTCGCGGGCAAAAATGCCCGCGCTAAACGAACGAAGATGGAAAGAGACCAAGTGAACTCTTTGCTTCAAGTACATTCAGTCCCTACTGCGCCGACCATGACACCCGTGAAGCGCCCAACTTGGGAGCAGGCCGAAGGCAGTCCACTGCCGCTTGGCGCAACATGGATTGAAGAAGAACAAGCGTTCAACTTCGCGGTGCATGCTGAGCGTGCCGAAAGTGTCACGCTGTTACTGTACGCGGCCACCGACTTGATCAATCCTCTCCTGGCGTACCGTTTCGATTTTCTGCGCAACAAGTCAGGCCGGATTTGGCATTGTCGCATCCCGCTCAGCGAAATTGGCGAGGCTCGTTATTACGGATACTCAGTCTCGGGTGAGACGGTTGCTTACATTCATAGCTTTGATCCGGAGAAGGTCCTGCTCGATCCCTACGCGACATGCGTATTTTTTCCATCCGGTTTTGATCGCAAGCTGGCCATGAGGGAAGGATCAAATGTAGGCAAAGCTCCGCTCGGCGTGCTGCCGTCACGACTCCCGATGTTCGATTGGCAGGGCAGCCACTGTTCGCATCACGAGTCGGACGCGATCATTTACGAACTTCATGTAAAGGGCTTCACGAAAAATCCTAACTCAGGTGTGGATCCAGCGCGTGCCGGAACGTATGCCGGACTTGTCGAAAAAATTCGATATCTAAAAGAGCTTGGGATTACAGTCGTCGAGCTCATGCCGGTTTTTCAGCGCGATCCTCAAGAAGGCGACTATTGGGGCTACATGCCTTTGAACTTCTTTGCACCACATGCGCCGTACGCGAGCACCGGTGCGGACTGCCGCCAACTTGAATTCAAAAGCACGGTGAAAGCGTTTCATGACGCAGGCATCGAGGTCATATTGGATGTGGTGTACAACCACACCTGCGAAGGAGATCACCGCGGTCCAATTTACAGCTATAAGGGCTTCGACAGCGCCAGCTATTACATGATGTCGTCCGACCCGGCCAACCCCTATGCAAATTACTCGGGTACCGGCAACACGTTGAACTTCGGTAGGGGGCACGTCCGGAAGATGGTGATGGACAGCTTGCGCTATTGGAAACGCGAGATGCACATCGACGGGTTCCGCTTTGATCTCGCCTCAGTCTTCAGCCGCAATGAGGATGGATCTCTCAACTGGGGACATGCCCCGATCTTCGCTGAAATTGCGGCAGACCCGGAGTTGGGCAGGTTACGGCTGATTGCAGAGCCATGGGACACCGCCGCTTACCAACTCGGCCGCGGATTCCCCGGCATAACCTGGCTACAGTGGAACGGGCGCTTTCGGGATGACGTTCGCCGCTTCGTCAAGGGCGACGCGGGAATGGTTCCCGAGCTCATGCGCCGTGTCTACGGCAGTGACGATCTTTTTCCCGATGACCGAACCGAAGCTTATCACGCTTACCAGAGCGTGAACTTTGTCACTTCTCATGACGGCTTCACGCTGTACGATCTCGTCTCCTACAACGAGAAGCACAACTGGGCGAATGGCAACAACAACCAGGATGGCACCGACGCCAATCACAGCTGGAACTGTGGTTACGAAGGCGATAAAGGTGTGCCGGTTGAAGTGCTGGCCCTGCGGCGCAAGCAGGTAAAGAATTTTTCCTGCCTGCTCATGCTGTCGAACGGGATCCCAATGTTTCGAGCCGGCGACGAATTCCTGAACACGCAGTTCGGCAACAATAATCCTTATAACCAGGACAACGAAAGCGGATGGCTGGACTGGAGCCAGCTGCAGACGAATCGAGACGTTTTCCGTTTCTTCAAGAACATGATTGCGTTTCGTAAATGTCATCCTTCCTTAAGCCGCAGCCGGTTTTGGCGCGAGGATGTCACCTGGTACGGAGTTGGCGAAAGGGCTGATCTCTCGAACGACTCGCATAGTGTGGCGTTCTGCTTGCACGGAGCTTCTCACGAGGATGATGACATCTACGTGATGATCAACGCGTACTGGGAAAAGTTGGTATTCCAGGTCCAGGAAGGCACGGCACAAGACTGGATGCGAATTGTGGATACTGCCTTGGCGAGTCCTGACGATTTCTCAGAGCGCGGCGAACCTCTGCACAGACTGAGTTATTCGGTGGCGCCGAGATCGGTTGTGGTCCTACTTCGAACGAGGAATAGTCGATCGGAAGTCCTGAAGGAATGGAGTGCAAAAGCTTATGAGTGAACGAGCGAAGGTCATTATTATAGGCGGCGGTTTCGGTGGGCTATCGGCGGCGCAGGCACTGAAATCCGCGCCAGTTGATGTAACCCTGATCGACCGCCGCAACTACCACCTGTTTCAACCGCTCTTGTACCAAGTTGCTACAGGTTCGCTCTCAGCTGGTGAAATCGCAGCACCGATACGCGGCATCTTGGGCCGCCAGGAAAATACGCGTGTGTTGCTAGGCGACGTTGACGACATTGACCCCGTCGCCAAGCGCGTAAAGCTCGCCGACAGCGCGAGTTTCGACTATGACTTCTTGATCGTGGCCGCCGGTTCGCAAACCTCTTACTACGGACATGACGAATGGCAGAAATGGGCTCCGGGGCTGAAGAGCGTGGAAGAAGCCATCACCCTTCGGCATAAGATTCTCTACGCATTTGAGGTCGCAGAACGGATGCCCGATGCCGCTCAACGCTGCGCATGGCTTACGTTCACCATCATCGGAGCAGGTCCCACGGGCGTTGAACTGTCCGGAGCCATCGCTGAAATTGCGCGGCAGACGCTGAAGCACGACTTTCGCTCTATCAATCCCGAGGATGCGCAGATTATATTGTTGGACGCATCGCCACGTGTACTGATGGCATTTCCCGAAGATCTGGCGCACAAAGCCGTGCGATCACTTGCGAAACTCGGAGTGCAAACCAGGATGGGCGCCATGGTGCATGAGCTGACTCGCGACGGGATCAGCTATCAGTCCAACGGTTCTACGCAAACGCTGTCCACAAAGACGGTCATCTGGGCTGGCGGTGTAACGGTATCTCCGCTCGCCAAAATGCTGGCCCAACGCACCGGCGCGGAAACGGATCGTGGCGGAAGGATCAAAGTCGGACCGGACCTGACTATTGCCAATTTTCCCGACATCTTTGTGGTCGGAGATATGGCTCTCTCGATCGACAAACACGGCCAGCCGTTGCAAGGTGTGGCGCAGGTTGCTATGCAGGGAGGGGCCTACGCGGCGAAGGCGATCGCGAGGAAGGTAGAAGGCAAACCGAAACCAGCTCCGTTCCACTACTTCGATAAAGGTAACATTGCGGTCATCGGACGGGCGGCCGCGGTGGCCAACGTTTTCGGCGTACATCTTTGGGGCTTGCCAGCGTGGATGGTATGGGCATTCATCCACCTCGCGTACATCGTCGAGTTTCAAAGTCGGCTGCTGGTTTTCGTTCAGTGGGCAATCCAGGACGTGACTTTCAACCGCGGATCGCGCCTCATTACCGGTGCGGCCCCCACCGATTTCAACTTCAATCATGCGCTTGCCGGACAGAATGCCGTCGAGCCCACGGTTGCGAAGAAGAACGAACCAGCAGTGGCATAAAACTGCTAGCGGACCACACATCCACTCAGGCTAAAGTCGGACCTGAGCGGGTCACCCGTCGATTTCTTCGATGCTACCAGGTTCGAGATCCTCGCCTAATTGTCTGGCGCCTACCAACGGCCAGCGTGAGAACCACCGTCGACGTGGATGATCTCCCCGGTTACCTGACCTGCTCGCGAGAGATAGAGAACAGCGTCGACAATGTCTTTTACCTGCGTAATCGTCTTCATTGGCTGCCGGGTCGCAAGAGATTCCTTGGGAGCATCCTTATGCATTGGTGTGTCCACCACGCCGGGGGCTACGGCGTTGAAGCGGATACCTTCCTTTGCATACTCGATTGCGAGACTCCGGGTCACAGTGTTCAAGCCCCCTTTCGTGATCATCGAAACTGAGGCACTTACGCCGGCGACTGGCTGATCCGCAAGTGCCGCGGTGACGCTCACAACGTTTCCTGATTTCTGTTTTAGCATCTGCTTCACCGTAAGCTGAGTGATATAGAGGAATCCCAACAGGTTGACTGACACTAAGGCGTTGAAATCCTCGGTCGTAAAGTCGGTAAAGGGTTTGGTGCGCATGATGCCGGCATTATTGACGAGAACATCGATGGTTCCGAAGTGCTCGATCGCGGCTTCGATCACTTTGGCAGCCGTCTCATGCTTCCCGATGTCACCATCGACCAGAATCAGGTTGGGCGACGCAGCCAACGATTGCTTGGTATTGAGGGACGTTGCAACCACGCTGTAACCGTCCTTCACAAAGGCCTCAACCAAACCCGAACCTATACCCCCCGATGCTCCCGTGATGATTGCTGTTTTCTTGTCTGGCATACATGCTCCATCTCTTTATCGATTAGCGCCGAGCAAAGGCCGGCTGGCCCAAGTTCCGGGAGCTGATTTTGCGAGCTAATTCGGGAAGCAGACACAGCTGCGCCTCACCCGCCACTCGTTCAGTCCTCAAGGAAACGACCCATCACGTGCAGATGCGCGTAAGGGGAACCTGCCCACATGATGTAGGCGCCATGATCTCGGTGAGAGGTCGGCATTCCCGTCGTCTCTGGGTCAAAGGGCCACATGATCATCCAATGAGGACCAACATGGATCGCGGGACTCGTCGTGTCGTTCGGGTCGGAATCGCTGCGCTGAGTGGCTCCGGCGAGCATGTAAGCGATCCCCGGAACCGTGTTTGTCGGCTTGGGTTTGTGCGCCTTGGCATCGGCGAACCATTGCAATGACGCTGCGTCGACACACATGGCTGGCTCGCCGCTGACTTCGGGATTGCCGGGCATACAGGTAAAACCATTACCGCCGTCGCGCAGGATTACGGTATTCCCCTTCGCGTCGGTGTCGATGATTCTCGCCGATCTGGCGATATCATCCGGTCCCGCGGACATCGCTCGCGCAATCTTTTCCTGCGTCGCATCGTCAGCCGATCGGCTACCGGCATCGACGGATGGAAGGTTAAGCAGACCTGCCGCTCCGAGTAATGCAAGACAAACCAACACGAGCAAGGCGGGTTTTTGTTGTTGCAGATTCATTTTGTGCTCTGCGGTTCATACGACACGGTGCGGCTCAACATGGCGCGAGCCGCACCTCTCCGCTGGGGTCACTATTTACCCGACTTTTTTACGCCACTGCCTTTTTCGCAACTTGGGTGAGCGCGTACTCTTCCAGTTTCAGTGCGTCGCTGTTGAATTTGCGGATGCCTTCGGCCAGCTTGTCCGTCGCCATCGCATCTTCATTGTGCATCCAGCGGAAATCTTTCTCGCTGAGATGCAGGCGCTCATCTTTGCTCGCCTTGGCTGTGGCGGGATCAAGTTTGCGCTCCACCGTGCCCTCAGTCTGCTCCAACTGATCGAGCAGGTCGGGGCTGATGGTTAACAAATCGGCCCCCCCAAGGTGCAAGATTTGACTCACGTTGCGGAAACTCGCGCCCATGACCTGGGTCTTGTAGCCATATTTCTTGTAGTAGTTGTAAATGCGCGTGACCGAGGCAACGCCGGGGTCCTGGTCAGGTGGGATCTCCTTGTCGCCTCCCTCCTTTTTGTACCAGTCATATATCCGGCCGACGAAGGGCGAGATCAGAGTGACTCCAGCGTCAGCGCAAGCGACTGCTTGAGCGAAACTGAAAAGCAACGTCAGATTGCAATGAATTCCTTCTCGCTCGAGCTCGTGGGCCGCCTGAATCCCTTCCCAAGTGCTGGCGATCTTGATCAAAATCCGCTCGCGGGACACACCTTTCTTCTGATAAAGCGAGATGAGCTTGCGCGCCTTGGCAAGGGTTCCAGCAGTATCGAAACTGAGGCTCGCCGCGACCTCAGTGGACACGCGCCCGGGAACTACCTGGAGAATTTCGCTTCCGAAAAGAACGAACATCTGGTCGATGAACTCTTCTGCCATCTGCTGGTGGCTACCACCTAGGTCGGATGCTTTCTCAGCGGCCTCTTCCACCAGGTGCCGGTATGCCGGTATTTGGGCAGCATGATAAAGAAGAGAGGGATTGGTGGTTGCGTCCTGCGGCCGGTGGCGGTGGATCGCTTCAATATCGCCAGTGTCGGCGACGACTGTCGTGTACTGTTTCAGTGATTCAAGCAACGTCATGGGATTCTCCTAAGTGCAACGTCAATAAACTAATCTTTTCGTGGGCCACCGGCGGTGGGTGCAGGCGTGAGCAGCTTCTCAATCGCGCGGGCTATTGCGGCGTTCATCTCAGCGACAACGGCTGGCACATTACGCTGTCCGACAGTTCCGATCTCGGACACCTCGTTCGTCCACACTGTCGCACCGGTTGCAAGGCTCGTCATCTGGGCAGAGATCGCAACCTCAACCTTGACCGCACCGCCGTAATCCACTTCCTCAAGCTTCTCAAGGCGTCCGCTGAGAACGTAATCGATGTCTGAGCGCCCATCGTACAACTTGACTTGAGCAAAATTTCCGCTCGCGCGTAGGCGCTCAGTCACAGCGTTTGTCACGAATTCGCGGGGATCAACTGCCCAACGGTGATAGTTGTAGAAACCGATTTGTTCCGGAGAGGTTTTGAACACAATAGCCCCTTGCCGCAGGTAACTGGGCGATCGGAACTCGCGTACGGCCAAGCATGTGTGGACACCCTCCTGCGTTGGCGGGTCCGGCGGTGTTGGTACGTTGAGAGTGTAGTAGTTGGGGTATTTGACCGCGCCACCACAGCCGCTCAACATGATCAGCGCTGCCAGCGCAAAACAAACTGCGATCAGATGATGCTTCATGTCATCCTCATTGAGGCGGGACTTCTCTGTCCTTCGGTTGCTTGACCCGAATCAGACTCCACGGACGCTGCTTAAGCGAATCGGTCAGCTGATCCAGGTTGTCGCTTGCCACGCGCAGGTTTTCCACCGTGTCGTCAATCTTGTAGTCATTTGCGCGCACCATTACCTGCATGTCGGTTAGCAATGCCTTGGCTTGCTGCAAAGTGGTCTGCAACTGTGTCAGGTCTGTGCGAAGCGGTTCTCGCGCATCCGTGACCGTGCCGTTCACGTTCTGAATGGTTGCATCTACGTGCTGGGTTAGAGTGTTTAGTTGATCGGTGAGACGATCGATCTTAGGCCGTTCAGTCGCCAACATCCCGTTGACATTGTCCAACGCAGCTTGGACTTTCTGTTGAGTGGGCGGACCCGTCACAGTATTTAAATTGGCTAGGAGTTGTCGTGCATCGCCGCTGATGCCCTCTAGTTCTCCGCGGGCCTGCGTAATCAGCCCGTCTGCACTATCTGCGACTGTGGCCATTTTGCCGGCAATCTCATCCAGGCTGGCGGCTTCTTGCGAAGGTATAGCAGACCCGGGCGGAAGGCGCTTGGCCTCGTTGCTGCCGGTGGTGATGGATAACGCGGCGCCGCTCATCACGCTGACTAAACCGAGTTTGGCAACGGACTTCTCATTGAGAGGCGTGTCCTCTTTCACGTCCAGCAAGATTTCGATTTTTGTAGGATCAGTGGTCGCGGGGCGAACGGCTTTTACCTTGCCGACGTTGATTCCACCAAAGAGGACCGACGCACCCGGCTCAAGTCCACCGGCATAACGAAGATAAGTCTTGTACGGAACCGTTCCCCCGCTGATCTGCGCATTGAGAAGGTAGATGACAGTGAACGCCAGGATCGCAAAACATCCTAGTACGAAAGC
>JASHSL010000273.1 GCA_030040855.1 Terriglobales bacterium | reverse complement strand
TACGAAAACTGCGCCACGCAGCGTATTCGACCGATCCGGGTGGTTGGTCGAATCTCCGCACTCGAAGCTCGCGTGATGGCTGCTGAGAGGAAATACTTCCACCTGCGATTGCTCAGGAGATGTGGGGACCGCGTTGAAGACCGCCTAAGACAAGAAAAAAGCTCTACGCTTGAGACATCCCCACGCTGCCCGGCTCGGTTGGCATTGTCAATGGCTCGGAATCTGCAATCCACTGCCATGCCCGACGACCGTTCTGACGAACTGTGCTTTGCGCCTCCCCGTACTCGACTAGACGGTTCAAAACCGTGGTGATTGAGGCAAGCGGGTCCTTATGTCGCACGAGCACGGCCGGCACTCGTTGTTGAATGCGCTCACAAACCTCGCGCACGGTCAGCGGCCCCGTAGCTTCCATTAACACAACCCGGCAGGCTTTGGTGAAACCTGGCTGGCGCCCTCCCGGCTTGCGGCCCACCAATGCCAGCAGGTCGTCATTTAAAACTTCATCCCCGAATAAGTTGGCGAGCCCGGCAATGGTCTGTTTCAGGGTCCCGATGCGCTTCATGATCTCAGCACGCTGGCGCATCAGTTGCCGCAGTTCTTCGTGCGCAGTTTTTATGACTTGCTGAACGTGAAAATCACTGTTGTTCAGCAGAGTTGGACTCGTCCCGTTTTCGGCACCTTGCACGTCCCGCATACCACCCTCCGCCTACTCTATGCGCGATCCATTTCTGAGTCCTATCGCTTATCCCTAGGTACGCTCGCCTCCGTCGAATCGTTCCGTAAAGCCCCGAGTGTTCTGAAATGAACGCCAGTGTCCGCTTATGGGACAGCAATGCTCCACAAACTACAGATACTTAGACGCAAAAAACCGCGAAAAGTGAGGCTTGTTGCAAAAATTGAACCTATCGAGAGGCGGGCGCGGTGCTCCCCATAACGTCCCCGAACGCTGTCAACAGGAGGGAAGTTTGACTCGGATAAGGGTCGGGCAAGATTCCTGCGCAACTGAAAAAACTCCGCGGCAGGGGAAACCCTGCCGGGAGTTCTCGAAACCTGACTAGGGTCTAAAAGCTATAGCGCAAAGCGAACTCCATCACCCGCGCATTGGAGAGCGTAGAGGTGAAGTTGCCGAAGCTCGATACATTCGAAAGCGAGGTATTTCCGGCGACGTACATCGTTCCCACATCGAAGCGCGGTGTGTTGGTGACGTTGAAGACTTCCCACGTCAGCTTCAGACTCTGGCTTTCCGCGATTGGCCACATCTTGCTCAAACCGGCATCGATGTTGAAGGTGCCAGGACCGCGATTGAGGTTGCGATCTCCCTTTTCTCCGGGAAACGCCGCCCGAAACTGGTTGATGGCGGCATTCGGATTGGTGGGGTCAGTGATCCCGGGATCCTTAAACACGTTCGGTCCGGTACCGCCGCTGATCTGAGGCACGATGAAACTTCCCGTTTCCGGCATCTTGCCAGTCAGCACGCCCTGAGTTTCCAATTGGAAGTTCGTTGCCCACTCTGGGCTGAGAGTCGAAAACGGGTATCCGGTTGACCAACGCCACAACCCGGAGAAGCTCCAGCCACCGAAAATTCCGTTAGCAATGCGCCCCATCGCACCGCCGAACTGTTTGCCCGTTCCCACCGGCAACTCGTAAACCCAGTTCGCATTAATCGCGTGGGTGGTATCGAAGTCGGAAATCCCGCGATTCTGACTGGGAATCCAGGAATTGATGATCTGGCTGCCCAAGCCGAAACCTTCAAATTCGCTAATGCGTTCGGCATTGGATCCTAAGTCAATCGATTTGGAATACGTGTAGTTGAGATCGAACATTAGACCACCCGCATGGCGGCGCAGGCTGAACTGCCCGGCGTTGTAGGCGCTGTTGCCAATGCTCCTCCAGGCAAACAGCGACGAAAATTGCGGGGAATAGTAGGCATAAGGATGGAGTTTGCCGTTGATCGTCGCACACGAAGGAAAGCAACCCGCCTGGATCAGTCCGGGAACGTCGGCATACTCCAGTCCGGTGGTTTCGTTGCCCTGGTTATAGCAGAATAGGTCGTACATGGCCTGAGTGGCAGTCACCACCGTGGGTGCCGTGCCCAGGCAAGGCACTCCCAGATTGTAGACTCCAATCTGGGTGGCGGCGAGTCCGGCGGCTCCGGGGAAAATATCCTGCCAATATTGATAATTCTTGGCTCCAATCAGCCCCGGAGTGATGCTCTGGATGCCGGTTCCCGCGTAGTACTGCTTGGCCAGAGCCTGCACCGCATGGAAATAATCCACCCCGGTCTTTGGGTCCACCAAATCGGTCGGCTCCGCCAAGTCTTCTTCTTGCAACAGACGGTGCGCGAAACGGCCAACGTAGGAGGCCTCCAGCACAAACTTCCGGGGCAATTCTCGCGTGAGGGAGAAGTCCACGACGTGGGAATAGGGCGTCTTCAATTTGTCATCGAGGCCCCAGTAAATGGCAAAGCCGCCGTCATTCGGTCCGAGCGGCGGAGTCACCGGAAAAGGACCCGACGGAGGAGGCTCCACGATCGGACAATTGGCCGGGCAGCTCGCGGTCGGCGACTGGCTCACGCTCGGAATGGTGTACAGGCTAGAAAAGCGGGCCGATCCATCCACCGTCTGAATCCCGGCAGCATTGGTGATGGAGGTGGTCAAACCGAACGAGCCATTGCGGTCGAAGGTATTGGTGATACCTTCTCCGAAGTGATCGTAGTAGAGTCCGTAGCCGGCGCGGATGGAAGTCTGCCCCGATCCACCCCACAACCTTCTCCTCCAACCGCTATCGCCGCTGGGTGCGTAAGCCAGGGCGAGGCGTGGCGCAATGTCTTTATAGTCCCATCCCCAATACGGCTGTTTGCCATTGGCTTGTCCAGCCAAGCCAAACTGAATGATCGGGTCGTAGACTTGCCCTTTCAGATACGCGGCCGCCCGATCTTCGTACCAGTCATGCAGACTGAAGGTTGGAGCTACCTGGGTGCCGGTGGTTTCGTAGGGGGGTTCGAGCAGGGTATACCGCAACCCATAAGTAAAAGTCAGGTTGGATTTAATCCGCCACTGATCCTGCGCATAGGTTTCATATTCGTGCGCGCGAAAATGGCGAGGATCGAGGATGCCTTCGGGAAGCACGGCAAGGTCCTTGTTCAATTGGTAGTTCGACTCAACAAACGGGATCAAACCTGCCAGAGCGGTCATTGCGAAATCATAGGAAGCGTCAAAGGAAGCCTCTACGGCAGGATAACCAAAGGCCCCGGGATCCAAGCTGACTCCGCAGTTCGCGATGCAAGAGCCCGCCAGCCAGTAAGCATTGGTTTGCGCAAAGAAGAACGAGGCGGCGTTCGAGACGCGCTCGTTGTCGACCTTACGGATGTTCCCGCCGAATTGCAGTGTGTGGGCGCCCTTGATCTTGGTTAGGTCGTCGACCCAGTTAAAGATCGGAACATTGGTGTTGATCGTGGGGGTCTGGGCCGTCAGGTCATCCATACCGCGAAAGTTCACGAAAGCCTGGGTCTGCAAGCCCGCCTCATCG
>JASHSL010000272.1 GCA_030040855.1 Terriglobales bacterium | reverse complement strand
AATCCCAACTCGCCGACTATGATGCTTGGTTAAAAGCCACGGTGTTGCCGAAGGCGCGTACAGATTTTCGTCTTCCGGCAGAAGAATATGCCCTCCGCCTGCAGGACTTCGGAATTGATATTCCCCCTGAGCAATTGGCGGCGATGGCGCACCAGGCATTCGACGACATTCGGGCAGAGATGAAGCCGATTGCCGCGCAGATCGCGCAACAACGACACCTCCCCTCGAGCGATTATCGAGATGTGATGCAGCAGCTGAAAAAAGAGCAAATTGTGGGCGACGCCATTCTGCCGCTGTACCAAGGCCGACTAACTCAAATCGAGAAGATCATCACCGCGCACCAGATCGTCACCTTGCCCGATCGACCGGCCCGCATTCGGATTGCGACGGCCGCCGAAACCACACAGCAGCCGGCGCCGCACATGGTGCCACCGCCTTTTCTGCACAACACGGGGGAGAAGGGCGAGTTCGTCTTGCCGCTGAACATCCCGGCGGGGTCGGGGCAAAGCTCACCGGAGAAGTACGACGACTTTACCTTTGATGCCGCCGCGTGGACGCTTACCGCCCACGAGGCGCGCCCCGGGCACGAACTGCAGTTTGATTCGATGGTCGAGCACGGAGTCTCTCTGGCGCGGGTACTGTATGCGTTCAACAGCACCAACGTTGAAGGCTGGGGCCTCTATTCCGAAGCGCTGATTAAGCCTTACATGCCGCTTGAGGGCCAACTGGTTTCGTTGGACTACCGCCTGCTGCGTGCCGCACGCGCGTTTCTCGACCCCGAGTTGCAGTCAGGAAAGATTCGCCCCGCGGATGCCTACCAGGTGCTGGAACAGGACGTAGTGCAATCGCATGCCTTCGCCCAGGAAGAAGTCGAGAGATACACCTATCGCATGCCGGGCCAGGCAAACAGCTATTTCTACGGCTTCACAAAACTAATCGACTTGCGCAAAGAAACCGAAGCGGCACTCGGATCCAAATTCACGCAGAAGCGATTCCACGACTTCCTTCTGGCGCAAGGCCTGCTGCCTCCCGACCTCATGCGAAAGGCCGTAAAGGAAAAGTTCGTCCCGGCGGAAAGTCGACTCCAGCCTTGAAATCGGAGCTGCAGCTGACGCGCCCGCGTTCGCTCGCCTAGGCATCGCCCCGAAGCAAATTGGGCGGGCGAATCGGTCCATGTCCCAGGCCCGCTACGTCCCGTGATACCGTCGCGCTCTGCTCTTCACGACCGTCCGCAACTGCATCAGGCCGGCACCCGGTCCGTCCTGGTGCGCCCTGGGACGCACCCTTTCGATTAACCATTGTCACAGCTTTTTAATACAGCATTCATCGCTCCGCAACTGCCCTCCGCTATTGCCTAACTATGCCTATCACCGATCTCCTGAGAGCGTCCCGTCAACTGACGTCGGCGCCGCCGACAACCCCCCGTCCGCGGCTGTTCCGGCGGTTGTCCTCGATAGAGCGCGTTCGCGAGTTATATCGGCGAGCGCAGCAGCCGGTGAATCGGTCGATTCTCGAGAATGTTCTGACGGGGATGCGAGTGACGTATCACGTGGCGGAATCCGATTGCGCCCGAGTTCCCACCCATGGCGCCACGATCGTCACCGCCAATCATCCCTTTGGCTTGCTCGACGGTGCGATTCTGGGAGCCCTGTTGACCCGGGTGCGACCTGACGTGAAAATTTTGACGAACTTCCTGTTGGCCGGGATTCCGGAACTGCGCGAGCACTGCATCTTCGTCGATCCATTCGGGGGCAGCGATTCGGCGGCGCGAAACCGGGCGGGGGTGCGCAAGGCCATGGATTGGCTTGCGATGGGCGGGATGCTGGTGGTCTTTCCGGCCGGCGAAGTTTCCCACCTGCGCCTGCAGGACTTCGGAATCGCAGACCCGCCATGGAATTCGATGGTGGCGCGTCTGGCAAGTAGGAGGAGCGCAGTGATCCTGCCGGTATTTATCGCCGGACACAACAGCCCTACCTTCATGGCGTTGGGTCTGATCGATCCCCGGCTTCGAACCGCTTGGTTGCTGAACGAGTTTCTGCAGCAGACGGGCAAAACCGTGGAAGTACGGATTGGCAACCGGATCTCACCCGAGGTCCTCGGCAGCCTTGGTTCCTATCGCGAAGCCGCCGCCTATTTGCGCTGGCGCACTTATGTCCTGGCACAACGGGGACCTGCGCCGCGCAATCGCCTTCCGTCAACTTTGGCCGCGGTCCTATCCCGGAAAATCCTGCCACCCGTCACGGCGGCGATTCCTGCAGCAGCGTTGCTCCGCGATCTGCAAAACCTAAGACCCGAGCAGTGCCTGTGGGAGGAGCGCGAGTTTGCTTTGTATAGCGCCCAAGCGGACGAATTTCCCGCGGTCATCGAAGAGATCGGACGCCTCCGCGAACTCACATTCCGCGAGGCAGGCGAAGGTACAGGCAAGAGTAGCGACCTCGATTTATTCGATCACTATTACACGCACCTCGTACTGTGGAACAAAAGCAGGTTAGAACTCGTGGGAGCGTACCGCCTGGGGCTCACGACCGAAATTCTGCCCCAACTGGGCGTTTCCGGGCTCTATACCAGTACTTTGTTTCGTTATCACTCTCGATTTTTCCCGTCGATCGGTCCTGCGATGGAACTCGGGCGTTCCTTCGTGCGCCCTGAGTATCAGAAGCAGTACACTCCCTTGCTGGCCCTGTGGAAAGGCATTGGCAGATATGTCGGTCGGAATCCAAGATTTGCGGTTCTGTTCGGCGCGGTCAGCATCAGCCAGCGTTACAACCGCCTCTCCCGGGAGATGATCTTTCGCTTCTTTCAGAGCCAGGGAAAAGATGAGGACCTCGCAAGCCTGGTAGCGCCGCGCAGCCGCTTCCGCCCTCGCCCGATCCTGCCGGCCATCGGCGACGGATTCTGTAGCAGTATTCGTGATCTCGACCATCTAGCCGATCCGATTGCTGATCTTGAGAACGATGGCAAGGGAATCCCGATTTTGATCAAACACTACGCAAGATTGGGAGGACGTATGCTCAGCTTCAACGTGGACCGTACATTCTCGAACGTGCTCGATGGGTTGGTGCTGGTGGACTTGCGGCGGTCGGACCCAGTGCTGCTTGCGCGCTACATGGGTGAGGCCGCACTCACATGCTTCCGGAGCTATCATGGCTTGCACGGTACCGGGCTGTCCAACTAGCCTTCCCGTCCCATGGCACAGGGGAGAGGAATAGGCACGGCTTGCCATGGTGAAGATGTGGGTTCGACTGCCCATGCGGCCGTCGTGGTGGCGCTAGTGGTGTGAGGAAGCCGCGGGGCAGATAGGACAATCTGATTGATTGTCAGTTGAGTCGAACGGAGCGCGGGCGGGCGTAACGGGCTAGGGCCGAGTTGGCAGTTCCCAGCCTTCGTCTTTCATCTTCTTGTTGGTCCAGCGTTGCAACTGCTCGAATAAGGCGGGGTCGATCACGGCAAATCGAAGCCCGACGCGGCCCTCGGTGCCTAACCAAACAATGCGGGCCTTCGCCTGAAACATGATGTCGTTGTCGGGGAGCGGGAAACTCACATCGAGAAGCCCGGAGAAACGCATCGGCTCTTTCAACCCGTCCAGTCCAATGCCGCCAATGCTCAAGTTCACGCCTTGCACCGAGACTTCCTCACCGTGCTGGTTCTTCAACACAACCGGGAGCTGAACGCGGGCGCGGAAAAACTTCTGCTGTTCGAGGCTGATAAATCCTAAAGCATGCCCGCGCTCGCCGGGGTTCACGGTGATGTTGTATTCCTTCAATTTTCGGCTGAGCGTGCGACGGGAGATGCCAAGTTGTTCCGCGGCTTGATTGCGAAGGCCGCGGCTGCGCTCCAGGGCATGAATGATCATCTGTTCTTCCATGCTATCGAGATTGCCGACGGGGAGGGAAGCGGAGTGACGCTGCGCCATCGGGCTGCCGGACAGCGCATCCCGAATTTGGGATTTCTGGATCTCAGGTTGGCGTGACTCCACGGCCAAGCGCCCAATGAGGTTGCGCAGCTCGCGCACATTGCCGGGCCAGGAATGGGCGATTAAGGCGGAAATGCTATCGGGCGTGAAGGAGCTGCCCGGCTTTTTGAGTTTAAGGAAGTGCTCGGCCAGAGCGGCGATGTCCTCGGGTCGCTCGCGCAGCGGCGGTACGCGAAGCTCGAACTGGCTGAGACGGTGGAAAAGGTCCTTGCGAAAACGGCCGGCGGTGACCGCAGCTTCCAGATCCTGATTGGTGGCGGCCACGACACGGACATCGACTGTGATTTTCCGGTGCCCGCCTAAACGGTAGAAAGGGTATCCATCCAACACGCGCAGGAGCTTGACCTGAGTCTGGACTTGCAGTTCGCCGATTTCGTCGAGGAAGAGCGTGCCCTTGTCGGCGAGTTCAAAAAGCCCCGGTTTAGAAGAATCAGCGCCAGTGAAGGCGCCCTTTTCGTAGCCGAAGAGCTCACTTTCGACCAGGTTCTCGGGAAGCGCAGCGCAATTGATATCGACCCAGGGCCGGCCACGCCGGTGCGAAGATTGATGGATCGTGCGGGCAATGAGTTCTTTCCCGGTTCCGGTTTCTCCGAGGATGAGCACACTCTCCGTGTGGCCAGCCACGCGATCCACCATGCGCATAAAATGGTGCATCACCGGACTGGCTACGAGGAGGCTTACGCCATCAAGCTGGCGTGAGACCGTGTGGGCTACGTCGTCTTCTTTTTCTGCAATTTGCGCTGGCACGGGTCGGCGATGGGATTTTTCCTCCGTCCCGCCAATCAAAACCACCATTCCCGAGGGCGCCGAGTCACCATCACGAAGCAAGGTAGCGAATAGCTCGGCGGTAAACCCCTCTTCGGATTTGCCGCGACATCGCCACAAGTTCCGATACTGGCCGTCCTTCACCACGGCATCGAGCATGGCCTTATGCAACTGACTCTGCTCTCGGTCGTCCTCCCCTGAAATCGCTGCGGTCAAGGTTCGGCGCTTCGCGGGAGTGTGTCCAAACACTCTCACGGCGACACCATTGCAGCCCGTGATGTTACCCTCGAGGTCCGCGTAGAACACGGCAAAGCTACCGATTGCGGCCCCTGCAACCGGCAACCGTTCGGAGCCTGAGCTTTTTTCTGCAGCTTCGGGCGGCGAATTAGTCTTCTCCGGAGTCATCGTGTGCGTTTGGAGTTGATCTTGACATAGGGAACAACCCTTTGGGGAGCGTTTCCTGAATAACGAAAGTAACCGGTTACGGCAAAGAAAACCGTGCCGCAGGTCGATCCCCGTTGATTACCGAACGACGGACTTCGGGTTACGTTAGTAAGCTACTCTCGACCTTCTAACCACCATAGGATCTTACTGTTGAAGGCACAGCCGAAGGTGTGCGCGGCACGCACTCTGCCGCGCTGGGGTGTGGTTTGTCCGGTTCGCGGCAATCATCGGTGCAATGTCGACTCGAACGAAACTCTTTGTAGGCGTCGCGGTCTCGCTCGGAATGGTGGTGCTCGGCTCTGCCCTCCGGCATTTGCATGCTGCTGATCTGACGCGCTTTGTGTGTTATCTGATGGTGGCCATTCTGGCCTCCAGCCTGAAGGTGCAATTGCCCGGCATCGACGGCACCATGTCCGTCAATTTCCTTTTCATTCTCCTGGGTGTCGTGGAGTTGAGCCTGCCGGAGACACTGCTGATCGGGTGCACCGCCACTCTGGTGCAGAGTGTCTGGCAGGTCCGCAATCGCCTCGATCCGGTCAAAGTTCTCTTCAATGTATTCGGAATGATGGCCAACGCCAGCGCGTTGTGCTATTTCAGCTACCACTGGCTGGATGCGAGGATTGGCTCGAACCGACCGATTCTGCTGATGGCTGCGGCCCTGGTCTTTTTCCTGGCGAACACGCTGCCGATCGCGGTCGTCATCGCGCTGACCGAAAACAAACCGATCGGCAAGGTGTGGTCGGAGTGCTACTTTTGGTCCTTCCCCTACTACCTAGTCGGAGCGGCCGCCGTAGGGATGGTAACCATCATCAACCAACGAGCAGGTTGGCAGACATCCCTGATGATCGCGCCCCTGATCTACTGGGCCTATCGCTCCTATCGCCTCTATCTGGAACGCCTGCAAGCCGAAAAAGAACGCGTCGAAGTGGAAAAGAGGCACGTCGAGCAGATCGCTTCGCTGAACATGCGGACCATCGAGGCGCTGGCTCTGGCCATCGAGGCCAAGGACCATACCACCCACACCCATCTGCAACGGTTGCGGACGTACGCCGTCGAGATTGCCAAAGAGCTCGGCCTGCCCGCGGACGAAATCGAAGCTCTACGAGCGGCAGCTCTGTTGCACGATATTGGCAAACTCGCGGTGCCAGAACACATCATCAACAAACCCGGCAAACTGACTCCGGAAGAGTTCGAGAAGATGAAGGTGCATCCCCTGGTGGGCGCGGAAATTCTCAATCGCGTTGCCTTTCCCTATCCGGTCGCTCCCATCGTTCGTTCCCATCACGAGCGATGGGACGGATCGGGCTACCCGGCAGGCCTCGCCGGCGAGGAAATTCCCATCGGTGCGCGGATTCTCGCGGTCGTCGATTGCCTAGACGCACTGGCCTCAGACCGGCAATATCGGCCCGCCATACCGCTCGATCGGGCCAGGGCGAGGGTAAAGGAAAAGGCGGGAATCTGGTTTGATCCGAAGGTCGTGGAGGTTCTCGAGCGCCGCTTTGCGGAACTGGAAAACCTCGTACGAACGGTGGATAGCGGCTTCGTTCCCTCTGGCTTCTCGAAGAATTTGCGCGTCGAGCATGGCCTGGCCCCAGCAACCGGGTTCGAGAAGTGGGCGGAGAATGAGACCGACTTCTTGACCTCGATAGCCTCGGCGCGGCAAGAGGCGCAAGCCATGTTCGAATTGAGCCAAGATTTGGGCAACTCGTTAAGCTTGAACGAGACACTTTCGGTGCTCTCGGTGCGGCTGCGAAAGCTGGTTCCTTACAACTCCATCGCCTTATTTGTCAACCGTAATGGCTGGTTGATACCGGACTTGGTCAGTGGCGAGAACTGTCGCGCCCTGTTTTCGCTGAAAATCCGCGTAGGCGAGGGCCTGTGCGGCTGGGTGGCCGAGAATTGCAAACCCATCATCAATGGGAATCCGCTGGTGGAAACTGGGTATGTCGCCGATCCAAAGAATGGGCCGCTGTCTTCTGCCTTGGCGGTTCCCCTCAAGGGGTTGAATGGCGTGGTGGGAGTGCTTGCGCTGTATCAGTCGGCCCCGGATGCCTTTACCCCCGATCACCTGAGAATTTTGCTGGCCGTGGCCTCCAAGGTGGCTCTCGCGGTGGAGAATGCGCTGAAGTATCAACAGGCGGAAAGTTCGGCAACCACCGACTTTCTCACCGGCCTGCCCAATGCGCGCTCTCTCTTTGTGCAGCTGGCCCAGGAAGTAGCTCGGTGCAAGCGCATGAAAACCTCTCTGGCGGTCATGGTGTGCGACATCGATGGACTTAAGAAGATCAATGACTCCTTCGGACACCTGGAAGGAGACAGGCTGCTGCGCGAGTTCAGCACAAGGTTGAAGGAAGCGTGCCGGGGCTACGATTACGTTGCCCGCATCGGTGGTGACGAGTTTGTCATCCTGGCCCCAGGACTCACTCCCGCCGCTGCCCAGGAAAAAGCCAAGCGCTTGAACCAGTGGGCCAACGAAGCGGGACAAGAGACGTGCGGATCGAGCTTAGTCGGCTTGAGTGTTGGAACCGCCTTTTATCCGGAAGACAGCGACGATATTGAGGCATTGCTAGCCGAGGCGGACCGGCGTATGTATTCCGTGAAGCAAGCCCATCATGCGCAAGTCCATGCCGGCCAGAGTGCGCTGTCGCACGGAACCTCCGGAACCTAGATGCGAAGCCTTCGATGGAAAATTGCCGGCCACGCGCTGGATCTGCAGAGGACTGTCTTATTGAGGGGACTGCTTTCCGCGACCTTGGTGCGGCTAGCCCCTGGGTTCGAGGCGGATGAGCGAGAACTCGATCTCTATCTGAACGCCAGAGCGTGCAGGCATTACGGGAAGCCAGAGGGCGAGAGCACAACATTTTCCGCTTCTATTTGTCCTATCACTCCCCAATCCACAAGTGTAGTTTGGGGTGCAGACCTGGGCGCGGACTACGATGTGCTAGCAATTGGCGATAATCAATAGCAGCCGTGTGCCGTAGGAAAGGGGGATCATAAACCGTAGCCCACGGCGAACGAAAACCTTGCTCTGGGTCATGGGCGTGGCAGCACCTGGCAGCACGGTCACCCCTGCCCTGAGCAGCCACGCTCTGCCATGTTTCTGCCCCAGCTCTAGGCTGTTGGTTGCGGCAACCTCGCGCATGAAGGTCACCGGCAGCCAGGATGACAGCATGGCCATCGTCCGGAACGTCGATTGGACGGGTGCTTTTTGCAACTCAGCCTGGGGCCATCCCGGAAGCGTTCTTCTCTCCGGACAGCGACCTCCACCCATCAAAGCTAACGGATGATGGTCTCTAGTCCGATGTGAGCTAAAAGTTCAATCATCCGTTTCTTAAGTGCCGCCTTTTCCACTTCGATCTTTTGCTTATCGTTCGCGTTTGCCGGCGCACTATCCCGAAGCATGAGTTGCTGCCATTCCTCTTTCAGTTTGGACGCCTTTTGACGTACGACGGGATCCTGGGTTGCTCGTTGGCAGAGCACGGCTAATGCAGGCAGCGATAAGCGTTGCGTGTTCTTCTTGCTCGCCATCATTTCTCCTTCGCATCCCCCAGATTTCATTCCCTCGCTAGCACCACTACGCGCCCGGCTGGCCTTTCCGGCTCAGTTTTCTACTGCAGCTTCGAGGTATCCCTTTTCACGTTGGCGGAAGGACCGAGCGAGGGCTTCCAAGCACTCTATGTCGCGTCTGAAAAGCTCCTGGTCAACATATTGGGACAACGACTTCAACCCTTCCGCGCGCTTCTCAAAGGTTTCAGCTTGCACCCGGCACAAATCAGCAAGCCGAGTTTCTGCGAGAACGACCTTTCGTTTCGCCATAATTTCTCTCTTGCTGGCGTGATACTCCGCTCTTTATCTCTAGTAGTATCAGGAGACAAGTACCTGCCGGGCAAAGTACGAAGGTAATGAAGGGTTCGAGTCCGGTCGTCGGGCTCCGGTTCTGTCCCCTCGGTGCAGTTTCTCCGTTCCCGTGGGGCACGATTGGTCCGCCGTTCGTGCGGCACCGAGGTCAGCCGGTTTCCTCAATTCGCGGGACGTCGCGGCGTTGTTTGGGTTCCTGTGCGAGGGGCTGGGGTCGACGCGGTCGGTTCACTGCTGGCAAAAACAGATCTTCGCGACCGTAGGCCACTACTCTGTTGCGCTGGGAGCGATCTGTTTCACACGGGCGAGCAGAGCGGTAAGTCGAGAATCGCCGTGCAGCGGTTTGCGCAGTGGATCTTTTTCCATGCCTAGCGCAATCCGCGGCGGTAATCCGTGGTCCACTGTGTCCCCTAGCAACATACCGTGGCTTCGAACTTGCAACAAGCTTGTCGGCGAACGCTCAGTCTGAGCAGGGATCATCATCGCTCGCAAACCCCGGTCGGGCAGGGCAATCGCCCGTCCTCAGCTCCCCCCGACCATGGGAAAGCGACTGCGGCCCTCGGATAGAATCATCGCAGGCTCTCGATGAAGCTATCATGTCGTGTCTATCTTCTCTGTGAGAAGCTGAGAATACCGAAGGCGCTGCAGCGAGTTCCGGTGGCGAAACGTCCAGAGCCCCGTGCATTACGGCGATTGCCACACGAGCCGGTATGGGTGCAGGTCCGGTCTGGTATCTCCCAAGGCCTCTGTATGCGGCTGAATTTGCGCAAGAAAGTAAGACTGAGGCTTGGCGAACATGAACCCGTGGCTCGATAATTTCGGCTGTTCTTCTCGATGGATTGCTCCTCCTGAGCGCTACCCCTGTTGCGTGTTTGCCTGCGCCGCACACTCATTCGAAGCAACCAAGTGGACGGGAAAAGCCAACGATTCGCGTTGCTTCGAAACAGGCCCCGGCGGCCGATCCTAAGAGTGGCCAGCGGTCTCAACACGCCCTGCCTTGGGCGCCTTGGGCGCTCTCGGTTGCTAGGCACCTGAGAGAGGACCTATCATATTGGGTTTGAGCTTTTTCGGTTGTCACACGCAGCGGACACTCGGGTTCGTCTCCTTGATCCATCTTGATGCCGACGGCGGTGACGGCCACCGCAAGCAACAGTGTCGTGTGCCAGCGAGACGATGGCGCGATGTCTCGCTGGCCACCAGATGAATCACTTTTCAAGAGGGAGGATCCTTGGTGAGCGAAATCGGAACAAGCGA
>JASHSL010000025.1 GCA_030040855.1 Terriglobales bacterium | reverse complement strand
ACAAGGTCCGCTTTCAAATCATGTTGAACCGCCTTTATCTCAGCAACTACCTGCTCAGCGGAGACACTCGCGAAGTCGAGCGGCTGAACGACGGAGAACACGTGCTGCAGGAAGCCCTCGAAGCCGCCGAGAATCTGGCCAGTTCCGAACAACAGCGGACGGCGCTGGCAAAAGTGCAGACCAGCGAGCAGAACTGGACGCGGGAGTTTGCCAACACCCTCATCGACAAGCGCAAGGACGTAGACGCGGGCAACGCAACCGTGGCCGAGTTGCAGATCTTCTATCTGCAGAAGGACGCCTCCTCCTGGGTCAAAGCCGCCACCGACTACCTGGACTTGGCCGACCAGGAGAGTTCGAAGGTCCTCGAGCAGCGGCGAAAGTCGGATGAAACCGCCGCGACCGGCACCATCGTGATCGCCTCGATCAGCACGCTCCTGGCCTTGGGCTTCGGCATGGTGATCGCCTACAGCACCGCCCGCTCGATTACCGAGCCTCTGAACAATCTGATGAACGTCGCCCAGCAGATCGGCAATGCCGGTGATCTCGACCACGAAATCGACACTGGCGGGGAGGACGAAATTGGGGAACTGGCCAGAACCTTTGTCAACATGGTGAAGTACCTGAAGGAGATGGCCACCGTCGCCGGAGCGATCGCCGGCGGCAACCTGACCGTCAAGGTCGAACCGCGATCGATGAGCGACACCCTGGGCAACGGCTTTGCCCGCATGACCTCGGGATTGCAGAGCCTGGTTCGCAACGTCCGCGATGCCGCCTCGCAGGTGACCAGCGCTTCGAACCAAGTGGCAGGGGCTTCCGACGAATCGGCCAAAATCAGCCTGCAAACCTCATCCGCCATTGATGAGGTTACCAGCACCATGCACGAGATCAGCGTCAACGTGCAGAACATGGTGAAAAGCACCCAGGTACAAGCCTCGAGCGTAAGCGAGACCTCCGCCTCGATCGACGAGATGGTGGCCTCGATCCAACGCGTGGCGGATACCGCCAAAGTGCTTCTCGACATCTCCAACCGCTCCCGGGAAGAGGTGCATAGCGGCATCTCCACCATGGATAAAGCCACGGATGGGTTGAATCGCATTAACACGACCATCCAGGCATCCGGCGAAATCATCGACGTACTCGGGCAGCGAGCCGACGACATCGGGAAGATCATCGAGGTCATCGATGATCTGGCGGAGCAAACCAACCTGCTGGCGCTCAACGCCGCCACTGAAGCGGCGCGGGCCGGGGAACACGGCCTGGGCTTTGCCGTGGTCGCCGATGAAGTCAGAAAACTGGCGGAAAAATCCGCCCAGTCCACCAAGGAAATCTCCGAGCTCATTCAGAGTATCCAGAAAGAGGCGCGCAAAGCGGTGGAGAACATGGACCGCAGTACGGAAATCGTGAATGAAGGACTCGGACTCGGTCAAGAACTCAATACCGCCCTGCGCAAGATTTCGAACGTGGTCACCGAAGTGTACAAATTTGCTCAGGAGATCGGAGCCGCGACCAATGAGCAGTCCCATGGTTCGTCCCAGATTGCCCGGGCCACCACCCGCTTAAACGAAATCACCCACGAGATCAACTCCGCCGTGGAAGAGCAGGCTTCCGGCGCGCACGCCGTGGTCAAGGCCATGGAGCGGATGCGGGAACTCGTGCAGCGGACCACCTCGGGCTCCGCCGAACTGGCGGCGTCGGCCGAACAGATGTCGAAGATGTCGCGCGGGCTGCTCGAGTCCATGGATCGATTCACGTTGGAGCAGGTGGAGCGTAGCGAGGGCCGCGGTGCGGAACCCGCCAAAGCCGCCTTCCGGCAAGCGGCTGCCGGCATGAGCCACTAGGCCTGGGGAAACCTGCGCATGAACCGCGAGCTCCACATCGTCGGCTTTCAGATCGGGCGCGAAACCTACGGTGTGCCGATTACCTCGCTGCACGAAATCGTGCGCGTGCCGGAAATCACCGCCGTACCGGGAGCGCCGGACTATATGGAAGGTGTCATCAATCTGCGGGGCAAGATCGTTTCCGTCCTCGACCTGCGGAAACGGCTGGGCGAGACCAAGGTGGTTCCCAACCGGCAGAACCGGATCCTGGTGCTCGAACACAAGGGCAAGCTCTCGGGATTGATCGTCGATTCCGCCTCGGAAGTGCTGAAGATTCCGGTCGCCGATGTGGAAGCATCCCCCACCGAACATTTCGAAGGCAGCCTGAACTGCGTGACCGGGCTGGGCAAATATCAGGGCCGGTTGATTGTCCTGCTCGACATGGCCAAGCTGCTCGATTCAGGCAGTGCCGCGCGCAAGGGCGAAGCCGGCCAACCCGGGCCGTCCGCGAAGGCGGCGCCGAAAGCGCCGCCGGCCGCGCCGTAACTCAAACGATAGGGGACGAACAAAATCCATCATGGCTAGTACTAGCTTGCCAACGCCGCAACTCTCCGAGCCTGAAATGAAGCTATTGCAGGCACTGGTCTATCAAGAGTGTGGAATGCACTTTGATTCGCGCCGCACCCACTTCTTGCAGGATCGCCTGCTACGGCGTTTGAAAGAGTGCCGGATGGATTCCTTTTACAGCTACTACCGGCTGCTGGTCAGTCAAGAAGGCAAAGCGGAACTCGCCAAACTGGTTGAGAACCTAACCGTCAACGAAACCAGCTTCTTTCGCAACCAAGCGCAGTTGGACCTGTTTCACAAACACATCCTCGATGGCCTGTTGCGGCAAAAGCAGGACAGCCGGGACTTCTCCCTGCGCATGTGGAGCGCGGGCTGCTCGACCGGCCAGGAGCCGTACACCATGGCCATGCTGGTGGCCGATGCCTTGTCCTATCACATCCTGCGGAATCCGACGGGGCATGCCATGACCCTGCCCAAGCCGCTGGTTCCTCCTCCTTGGAAGGTGGAGATTCTTGCCAGCGATATCAACTACACCGTGCTGCGCATCGCCCAGGAGGGGATTTACAACGAACTGCAGATGGCATCGGTCGACTACAACTACCGCCTGCGGCATTTCGACAAAGTCGGCGACCGCTACGCCGTCAAGAAAGCGCTCAAAGAGCTCGTCTACTTCGATTTCCACAATCTCAAGACCGAATACCTTCCCCAGCGCAACGACGTCATCTTCTGCCGCAACGTCATGATGTACTTCGACGAAGCCGAGCAAAAACGGCTGGTGGAAAAGTTCTACCGCTGTTTGAATCCCGGGGGCTTCCTTTTGATCGGGCACGCGGAAAGCCTGATGGGTTTGAGCGAGAAGTTCAACATGATTTACCGCGGCAACGGAACCGCGTATCAACGGATCGAGGTGAAGGAGTGAGCCAGTTCTCAGACGAGCCGGGCGGCGAACTGCGGGAGCTCTTCTTTGAGACCTCGCAGGAACTGCTGCAATCGCTGAACGAAGAGGCGCTGCGACTGGAAAAGCAGCCCGGAGACGGCGAGATCGTGCGCACCCTGCGGCGCATCGTGCATACCTTGAAGGGCGATGCCGCCGCCGTCGGCTTTCAGGAGATGAAAGAGTTGGCGCACGAATTCGAAGAGGCGCTCGCCCTGGACAACGCCGCGGCTCACGCCCTGCTGCCCGAGATTGTCTTCGCTTCGGTGGACCTATTCGGCGCCATGCTGGAGGCGTACCGCAATCAGCAGGAGCTGCCTTCGCCCGTGCCTCTGCGCAATAAAATCGCGGATCTAACGAGCGCTCCCAAGGCCGAGGCGTCGCAGGGCAGAAAAAAGAAGTCGGGGATGGCGCGCGCCACCTGGAGCGAGTACGAAAAGGCCGCGCTGGTGACCGCCATCGAACAGGGACTGCAGGTCTTCGATGTCCTGGTACAAATCGATCCCCACTGCGCCATGCCGATTGCAGCCCGTCAGTTGATTTTCAAGGCGATCGGAGAGATTGGAGAGGTGGTAGGATCGCGGCCGGAAGCCGGATCCACCGAGGCTACCTCCTGGTTTCAATTGTTGGTTGCAACCGATCGTTCCCGAGAACAGCTGGAAGCGAAAGCGACCATCCCCACGGTGGTCTCCGAAGTCAAGGTCGAGCTCATTGAATTGGAAGCGGTGGAGATGAACCCGGCGCCGACCGCAGCACCCACGCCGGCGGCCCCGGCGGCCAAGGCGGAAGGAGCTCCCCCCCAAACTTCATTGGCGGCGGAATCCCCTTCGGTTCCCGCCCCCGCCGCGCAGCCGGCCGTTCTCGCTCATCGCCCGCCAGCGGCGGCGGCAGAAAACATCTTGCGTGTGGACGCAGAGCGCATCGATGCAGTTCTGAACCTGGTGGGCGAGATGATCATCGGCAAGTCCATGCTGCAGCAAGCCATCAATGAATTTGCCGGACGGTTTCCCAAGGATCAGATGAGAGGTCGATTCGCCGATGCCATGGCCTTTCAGGCGCGCGTCCTCGGTGATCTGCAACGCGCGGTTATGAAAGTCCGCATGGTTCCGGTCGAACAGCTGTTCCGTCGCTTTCCCCGCATGGTCCGGGATGTAGCCAAGCAATGCGGCAAAGATGTGCAATTGGTGCTGAGCGGAGAGCAGACCGATCTCGACAAAGGCTTGCTCGATGCCATTGCCGAGCCCATGACCCACCTGGTGCGCAACGCCGTAAGCCACGGTCTTGAAAGTCCGGCCGAGCGGGTGCGCCTGGGCAAGGCGGCGCAGGGCACCATCCGGCTGGACGCCTATCATCAGGGAAATCAGGTCATCATTGAGGTTCGGGACGACGGTTCGGGGATCGATGTCGAGAAGGTGAAGCGGCGGGCTCAGGAACGTGGTCTCCTGCGTGCCGGGGAAGCAGATCGGCTGACGAAGGCCGATATTCTGGGACTGATCTTCCGTCCCGGATTCAGCACCGCCGACCAGATCACCGAGGTTTCCGGACGGGGAGTGGGGCTCGATGTGGTGCAAACCGTTCTGCAGCGCCTGAAAGGCACCGTGCAGGTCGAGACCGAGCCCGGGCAGGGCACCACCTTCCGGTTACAGCTGCCCTTAACCTTAGCCATCATCAAGGCGCTGCTCTTCCGCGTGGAATCGCGACTCTATGCCATTCCTCTCAATGCGGTGGGCGAGATCGCCCGCTCCCAGGAATCAGACTTGCACGAGGTCAGCGGCTGCGAGCTTTTGCAGCTGCGCAACCAGGTGGTTCCGATTCTTCGCCTGGGGAGCCGACCCGAAGAGGGAACCGACGAATCCCAGAGAAAGGTTTTCGTGTTGCTCATTCACATGGGCGAGCGTAAATTCGGGCTGCTTGTGAACGGGCTAGAAGGAGAAGAGGAACTGGTCATCAAAGCTCTGGATGATCAGACCATTGAAACCGACCTGGTCAGCGGAGCGTCCGTCCTCGGCGATGGACGGGTGGTGTTGATCTTGAATCTCGTAACCTTGGTGGAACGTTTCCTCAAGATGCGGACTAACCCGGATGCGGTTCCGGCCTTAGGCGGACCGCGCGCCCGTACTGATTCAGCCCGGGCAGCCGGGATGGCGAGGGAGGTTCACCCATGACCGCTCCCGTACGGGTGTTAGTGGTCGATGATTCGGCTTTGATGCGCAAGCTCATTCCCCAGATCCTGGCGTCCGATAGCTCCATTCAGGTGGTTGGCACGGCTATGGACGGCAACTTCGGCTTGAAAAAGATCGCCGAGCTGCAGCCGCAAGTGGTGACCCTCGACCTGGAGATGCCGGGCATGAGTGGCCTGGAAATGCTCAAGGAAATCATGCGCAGTTACCGCGTGCCAGTCATCGTCGTGAGCTCCCATAGCACGCAGGGGGCGGCGGTTAGCCTCAAGGCTCTCTCCATGGGAGCTTTTGATCTGGTTGCCAAGCCGACCGACGTCGCCGCGCGCATGCCGGAGATCGCGAACGAGTTGATTGGCAAGATCAAAGCAGCCGCACAAAGCCGGGGAATCAAAGTCGACGCGCCCGTTCCGTCGCTTGATCTCCCCCCGGAAAAAGCTGCGCCCACGAGCAGTTCTATGCCCAGCCGGGTGGTCGTGATTGGCATTTCTACCGGGGGGCCCCAGGCATTGCAGTACGTATTGCCCCAACTTCCAAAAGATTTCGCGGGAACGATCCTGATCGTGCAACATATGCCGGAGGGCTTCACGGAGATGTTTTCCCGCCGCTTGGATGAAGTCTGCGCCATTCGCGTCAAAGAGGCCCAATCCGGCGACTTGCTCATTCCCGGTCGCGCACTGGTGTGCCCGGGCAGCCGCCACATGAAAGTGAAGAAGCTGCCTTTCGGCGACGTCGTGGTTCTGAGTGATGAACCGCGGGTGAATGGGCACCGCCCCTCGGTCGATGTTCTGTTCAAGAGTGCGGCCGAAGAGTTTGGAAGTAGGACCATCGCCGTGCTGATGACCGGCATGGGGGAGGATGGCGCCCAAGGCATGAAGCGGGTGAAAGAGGCAGGAGGCATGACCATCGCACAAAGCGAGGATACCTGTGTGGTATTCGGCATGCCCCGGGCAGCCATCGAGCGCGGTTCTGCGGTGCGCGTTGTCAGTCTCGACGCCATCGCCAATACTTTGCTGGCACAATGCGGCCAGGAGCCCAAGGGTGCAAAAGAAACCGGCGAAGGCGGCAGTGCGGCTGCAGCCGGGAAGGATTGAATCGTTCGGCAAGCAACACGGCTTGCGTGTTTGCAGGAGGGTGTTTTATGGAGCAGTTTGCCACAATGAAACGTAGCAAAGACGGTCAACCGATCCGTTACCTGGTAGTGGATGATTCTGTCTTTGCCCGCAAGAACCTGGCCCGCATGATCGAAACTTTCGGCGGCCAGCTTGTCGGAGAAGCGGGCGACGGGGCCGCAGCCATCACCGAATACGATCGCATCAACCCGGACATCGTGCTGATGGACATCACC
>JASHSL010000271.1 GCA_030040855.1 Terriglobales bacterium | reverse complement strand
AGCGTACGGCAGGCCGTAAATCGTGCAGTTTGCGCCTGTTCCAGGCGTGAACGCAGGGTTCGCAGCGGGCAAGAAGCACGGCTGGGCAAAATCTTGGGTTACAAAGAAAGGCGGGTTGAAACCAGGACTTGGGTTCGAATACGGTCCGTTCTCCTCGCCGCCGTAGAAAATTCCGTAACCGCTCCGCAGGACGAGCTTGTGCGTGATCTGGTAGGCAAGTCCCAGCCGGGGAGCGAAATTAGTAAGAGAGGGTGAAATCAGTCCTGGAGAACCGGTGCGCTGAATGGGGATCAACGTGGACAGGAAGGGAGTTAACTGGGCTTGCTGGCCGCGGGGAAGAACCAGGCAATTGCAGGAAAAGTCGAAATTTGCTTCTTGGTTATAGCGTGCCTTAACGACCGTGAAGAGTTCATAGCGAAGTCCCAAGTTCAGGGTTAGTTTCGGCGTGGCACGAAAGTCATCCTGCGCGAAGACCGCGTAGTCGCCTCGGTGATAATCAACGTTGTGGATATTGGTAATCGTCGCGGCGTCTGTCAGGCCCAGTAGGAACGTGGCGTAGGCTTCGCCTCCGGTGGTAGGCGCGGCCGCATTATCCGTAAAATCGCTGGCAAAATCCATCGAGCCTCGCGACTGCGCGGGCTGAAGGATCGTAAACTCGATAGCACGCAACTCTGTGCCGAATCTCATCGAATGCCGGCCTAGAACCTTGGTGAGGTTCTCAGCCAGCACGTACGCATTCTGTTTCTCAATCGATGGCAGATAACCAAAGCTTCCGATCTCCGCCGTACCGTCATCGATCGTCATGGTCGGCAGTCCGCCGTTATTGGGTCCGAAAGGCACTCCGGGAAACCCTAACTGCGCGGCCACGTCGGTGTTGTAATTCAGTTGAAAACGATGGGAATTGATGCGGTTGTAGCCGAGCCGCAATTCGTTGATCGTGTTGGGGGAGAATATGTGGGACCAACTAATCGCTGCACTGCGATAGGAATCATCCTGATAGCCATCCTGAAATGCCCCCCCATCAAGCGCGTTGTTGAAGGGAGAAGGAATAAAGCTCGGTTGGTCTTCGTAACTGAATCGTCCGAACAAAGAGTCTTTGTCGCTGATCCTGTGATCGATGCGAATATCGAAATTGTTCTGGTCTTCGCTTCGCTTGGGCTCTGCCAGGTAGTTTGACCCGCTGATATTCACATTCGGCGCCGGAAACAGCGCCGAGAGCCGGGCCGCGAGTGGATCGATTAAGCTCTTAGGAAATATGTTGGTGGGGTTCCCTGCGGCATTGACTCCGATCGGCACTCCACAATAGCCGTCCGGATTCAAATTCGAGACCTGTGTCTGGTAAGTGTTGAAGATCTCGCCCATGTAGGTTGGATGCCCGTTGCAATCTCGCGCCATCTGATTTGTTGGGTTGCCGTTGGCGTCCACGGCCATGGCGGGAGTGGTGGTCAAAAAGGACGAAAAATTGCCGGCGATCTCGCTCGGCGTCGGAACCAGAACCAGCTGCGGCAGGGCCTGGCGGATGCGAAGCCCCTCATAATCGCCGAAAAAGAAGGTCTTATCTTTGCGAATGGGACCGCCAAAAGTTGCGCCAAATTGATTCTGTTGGTAGGCTTGGCGGCCAAATTCATCGAAAGCATTGCGGGCGTCGAATACGTCGTTTCGCAGAAACTCATATACATCGCCATGAAATTGGTTGGTGCCGGACTTAATGACGGCATTCATGACTGCGCCATTGCCGCGTCCAAATTCAGCGCTGTAAGAATTCGTCTGCACCTTGAATTCGCCGAGGGCGTCGATAGAAGGTTGGATGACGTAAGAAGTGCCGTTTAGGTTGTCGCCCAGGTCCGAATTGTTGTCGATTCCGTCGAGCTGAAAATTGTTCTGCAGGGAGCGGGCGCCGTTCGAGCTGAAGCCAAAGGACGTTTCGACGCGCGAGCCTGGCTCGCTCGGACCGACACCTGCGCCGAGGAGAGCCAATTGCGCAAAATTACGGCCATTGAGGGGAAGGGTAACGATGGTGTTGCTATCGACCACCTGCCCGAGATCGGAAGTCTCGGTTTGCAGCTGAGGTCCCTGGGTTGTGACTTTTACCACCTCGGTTACGCCCCCGACCTGCAACTCAACGTTGACTTGAGGTCGAGACTGGACATCGACGGTGACCGGACCGACTTCCGTCCTTTTGAAACCCTTGACCTCGACGATCACATTGTAGCGGCCGATCTTCAACGGACGAACCACATATTCCCCGTTGCCGGCGGTTGTTGTGGTGAAACTAATGCCTCGATCGACGTCTGTCACCGTAACCTTGGCTCCGCTCATCACTGCACCGCTTGGGTCGGTCACGATTCCGGTAATGCCTCCAGTATCCTTTTGCGCCCACAAGACTGAGGCAAAGCTGAGGAGAAACATAAAGGCGAAAATCAGGAACGGCTTGCGCAGGTCGAACATCTTCGGCCTCCTTTCAGGAAAACCGGGCGGAACGGTATGCTCGCGAACCCTATCGCCCGGATCGGCCACAAGACGAGAAGGATAACTTTCGATTTATTTCGATCTCTTACTACTAGTTTCCTTTGCCGTTTGTCAAGCAGAAATCTGTTAAGGGTTGGTGAAAATCCTTCGTGAGCGAATGTATGCACTTTGTGATCGGTTGTCAACCTATTTGTTTACACGCAAACCTTGTTGTGCAACCTCAATCTCAAAATCAAATCTGCGAGATGGCGGGGCTCGGCCCGCTTCGCCCGAGGGGCGAACCGGTTCCGGCGGGTCGGCAGCGAAGCCGTCGCTCGGCTCAGTTCGCCGCGATGTCGGCAATCCTTCGCGCGTCGGCAGAGGCTCGCACGTCATGGGTACGAATGATGTGAGCGCCTTTCAGTATCAAGGCAGTCTCCATGGCGATGGTCCCCCAAAGACGGTCGTTCACCGCCCTATCCTTCCCGTTTCGCGCCAACGCACGTCCGAGGAAAGACTTTCGGGAAACGCCGACCAGCAACGGATAGCGCAAATCTTTGAACTCTTCGAAGCGTTTGAGCAGAGGGTAGTTCTCCTCGAAGCTCTTGCCGAAGCCAAATCCCGGATCGAACACCAGGCGCTCTTGTCTTACTCCTTCCATGAGCGCGGCATGCACGCAATCGCGAAGCTCCCGTTTCACCAAAAGCACAACGTCCTCAACGGGCGGAAGATTTCGCCATTCGTCCGGGTGACCACGCATATGCGTCAACACCACGCCGCACTTTAGCGCCCCGAGGGTACGGGCCATCTGCCGGTCCCAGCGGAGCCCACTCACATCATTGACGATTTCGGCACCCGCCTCAATGGCGGCACGGGCGACGGCGGACTTGTAGGTATCGATGGAGACGATGGCGTCGGAGCGTGCTCGCTTCAAGGATTGAATTACCGGAATCACCCGCTTCAATTCTTCCGCTTCGCTGACCGGGCGCCGTACTTCCGACTGGATCTTGCCCGAAGCATGTTCGCCCTCTTCCTCCCGCATCGCCACCCGTGCGCCCGGCCGGGTAGACTCGCCTCCGACGTCGATGATGTCGGCGCCGTCCTCGAGCAATTCGAGCGCATGATCCACGGCGCGATCCCGGTCGTAATACAACCCTCCGTCGGAAAACGAATCCGGAGTCACATTGAGCACACCCATCAGCAGCGTGCGCTTCCCCAACTGCAGACTGCGGGAGCCGAGGTTCCATTCGAAGACCGGCCGCATGCACTTGATTCTAAACCGCTGGCAAGGCACCGCACGTGATCAAGGCGGTGACCCCGGGTGAATGCTTGCCGATGCGATCCCATCCTGCGGTGTGGCTTGATGCTACAATCCTCGCATGCATGGGAGACACGGCCGCTTCACTCTCATTCTTTCTCTTTTGTTGGTGGCCGAATGCCAGGCCGGTTCCCACCATTCGATTGCTCGACGGATTGAAAGTGTCCTCTCCAGCCCCGAGCTGAGCCATGGCTTCTGGGGTATCGAAGTGGTCTCGCTCGACAACGGCAAGATTCTTTATAGCCAAAACGCCGAGAAGCTGTTCACGCCAGCATCCAACACCAAACTGTTCACCACGGCGGCCGCCTTAGCCCTGATTGGGCCGACCTACATCTTCCGAACGACGGTCGAGACCACGGGCAGTTTGGATCGCTATGGACGCCTCAGCGGCGACTTGGTGCTCGTGGGGCGCGGGGACCCGAATCTCTCCGGCCGCGAGTTGCCCTATAGCCTCCACACCCGTCGGAATGATCATGCCATCCAGGTCTTGGAACAGCTCGCAGACGCCCTGGTGGCCAAGGGCCTGAAGTATGTGGACGGCGACATCATT
>JASHSL010000270.1 GCA_030040855.1 Terriglobales bacterium | reverse complement strand
AAGCCGACCAACAAATCACGGCCCGTTCCTCGATTACGGCGCTCCTGTCCGATGGCAGGCTGCATTTCTTCAGCAACGGACTGCTCGACACCGAACAGGACACCGCCGAACTGGGCTACAACTACCTGTTGAGCAACCGCTCGGCGATTGCCGTGGCGGGAGCCTACCAAAACTTCGGAATTGGGGGGATATCGAGTGCGCTGAGGACGGAATTCGCAAATGTTATTTACGAACGGCAAGTTTCTCGTCGCCTATCTGTTATCGGAGGGGGTGGGCCCCTGGTGCTGAACTACGGTAAGGCGTTCTCTGCGCCGGGACGGCAATTGTCGGGCATGGGACTGGCGAGCGTAACCTATGATTTGCGGCGTTCAAGATTGTCCGCCAACTACCTCTCCTACGTGAACGCTGGCTCGGGATACCTTGTCGGCGCCCACACGAATCGCGTCACCTTGGGCGTGGAGCATGAGTTTTCCCGGAACTGGACCGGGCAGTTGAACTTGGGCTACGCGCGCAGCACAGCCATTGACGAGTTGACGGTGCTGATCTTCAAATTGCCTGCGCGGCAAGGCTTTGATAGTAGCTACCTCAACCTGCACCTTTCTCGTCGGCTGACGGAGCATCTGATGGCGTTCGCCAGCTATACCTTCAGCGATGAAAAGTTTGACAGCGCCAGTGCGCCCTGTTTCACGGCTACCTGCGGTTTATCCACCAGAATACAAGTGGGGGGGGTTGGGCTGTTTTGGACCCCGGAAGCCAGGAGAATTCACTAGATCGGAACAGTCAGTAAGACTGAGTCGCTGCACAAGAGGGTGAGAACATGATCGCGAACCGAGAACTAAAGCTGGATGATTACCTTCAAATTCTCAAGCGCGGGAAATGGCTGCTGATCGTGCCTACGTTGCTCGCGCCTCTGGCCGCCTTCCTGGTGTCGTTTGCGTTTCCGCCACGCTACACCTCGGAGGCACTTTTGCTCGTTTTGCAGCAGCAGGTGCCAGAAGGGTTCGTCAGACCGGTTGTCTCCCAAGAACTGGTCGAGCGCATCGCTACGCTGCAGGGACGAATCGAGAGCCGCGATACCTTGCTGCCGCTGGTCGAGCGTTATCATTTGCAGGACCGCGGCGTAGGTACGAGTTCGGTCGACGATGCCGTCAACGACGCTCGGCAAAACGTCGACCTCACCCCGGTCGAGACGGAGTTCATGACCCCGGTCAGCGCGCGGAACCGACAGGTGCCCGGGTTCTACATTACTTACACCGACCAAGATCCCCGCATTGCCCAGCAAATGTGTTCGGAACTGACCACCGCCTTCATCAGCGAGGATCTTAAGATGCGGGGGCAGATGGCGCAGGCGGCCACGCAGTTTCTCGCCGGCCAGTTGCAGGAGGCCCGGCACAGCCAGGAGGAAAAGAGCGTCGAGCTTGCGACCTTCAAGGCAAAGTACTTTGGGCAACTTCCCAACCAGCAGGAAGACAATGTCAGGGTTTTAATGACCCTGAACACTCGACTGGAGGCGCTAACCCAGAACCTGGATCGCGCTCAGCAGGAGAAGTCCTATGCCCAATCCCTGCTGGCAGACCAGCTCGCCACCTGGAAAGCATCGCAGGCAGCGACCAGCCCGGCCGCCTTGCAGCAACAGCTGGTCGTCCTGCAAGCCCAACTGCTCTCCTTGCAGTCGCGCTACACCGATGAGTATCCGGAAGTGATCCGCGTCAAAGCGGATATCGCCGAGGTCAATCAAAAACTCAAGGAGGCGAATGCGGCGGCGGTCGAAGCCGGTGGCAGCCAGGATCTCCCCGTTACGCTCGCGCTCGAGCCCCCGGAGATACAGAAGCTCCGGGCGCAAGTGCGGCAATACGACCAGATGATCCAGCAGACCACCGCCGACCAGAAAAAATTGGCGTCTGAGATCCAGAGTTACCAGCAGAGACTGCAAGTGAGTCCCGCGGTGCAAGAAGAATACGACCGCCTTTCTCGCGACTACGAGGCTGCGCAGAAGTTCTATAACGACCTGCTCGAAAAGGAGAAGGAGTCGCGCATGGGAGCCGATGTCGAACTCGAGCAGCAAGGGGAACAATTCCGACTCTCGGATCCAGCCACCCTGCCGAGCGATCCCAGCTTCCCCAACCGCTTGATGATTACGGGCGGAGGTTTGGGGGCGGGTGCGGCCCTGGCGTTTGGGTTGATGGTCTGGTTTGAGTTCCGCGACACCGCAATCCGCAGCGAAGATGACGTTACCGCCTGTCTTGAGCTGCCTACCCTGGTCGCACTTCCCTGGTTAGCCGACGCCGAGCAACTCCAGCTCCTCGGGAACGGGACCGGGCGTTACGGGAACGGACTCAGACCGAAGCGCAAGGAGAAGATGGAAGCTTTAGGGTGAAGGAACTATGTATAAACAATTTTTTGGCTTACAGGCGAACCCGTTCAATGTCAGTCCGGATCCGCGCTTTTTGCTGCTCACGCCCCCTGCCGAAGAAGCGCTGGCCTGTCTAACCTACGGCATTCAGACGCGTCGCGGCTTCATTCTGCTGACGGGAGAAGTGGGGACCGGAAAGACAACCCTGATCCACAAGCTTCTCGACTGGCTGCGAGCCCAGGGGGTGCCAACCGCATATTCCTTCAATTCTTTACTGGATAGTTCGCAGCTGTTGCAATTCATCCTGGCCGACCTAGGTCTTACCACCACCCACGCGGACTCGAAGACCCGCATCCTGCTAGAGCTCTACAACTTCCTGCTCGAACGATTCCGGGCGGGACGCACCACGGTGCTGATCATCGACGAAGCCCAGAGCCTCTCCCAGGAATTGCTGGAGGAGATTCGGCTGCTCACGAACTTTGAGACCGCGACCGAAAAGCTCTTACAAGTAGTGCTCGTCGGACAACCCGAACTGGAAGCCAAGATCAAGCAGCCCGAGCTCCGGGCTTTGCGGCAGCGGATCGCGCTCCGGGCCAAGCTTTATCCCTTCACGCTCGACGAGACCGGTCAGTACATAGCCCGGCGGCTTCAGGTAGCCGGAGCCAACGGCAATACCATTTTTGAGCCGAGAGCGGTCGAGGCTATCTATCGCCACTCGGAGGGAATCCCGCGCGTGATCAACGTGCTCTGTGAGCACGCTCTGGTCAGCGCCTTTGCCGATCAGCACAAGACCATTTCCGCGGACATCATCGAAAGCGTGGCCGCCGATTATGGCGTCGATAGCTATGCCCCTCCAGATTCAGCCCGAGAGAACGGCAAACGCGCTCCCAAACAGGACGCCACCGAACTGGTCGAGGCGCTGAAAGGGCTGGCGGCATTGGCGGATCATTTGAACGGTGTTCTGGAGTGAAGGAAATCGAAGGCGTCTTGGGGGAAAGAAAACTATGAGCAGGATTCACGATGCATTGGCCCGAGCACAACAGCAGCGAACCGGCAACGAGGCTCCACCGGTTCCGGAGCTGCTACAGGAGGGTGAGCCGCCGAAGCTGAACTCCGAGCTAACCCTCGCTCCCGAAGTCGTGGCCGTAGATTCGAGCGGATGGCTGGCGAACTGCACAAAAGTTGCTTGGAAGCTCGACGCGGACAAGATGGTGTTTGCCGGTAATGACAACCACTCGGGCTACGGCCGCGAACAGTTTCGCACCTTGCGTTCCCGCCTGTTCCAGGCGCGGCATAGTATTCCTTTGAAACGGGTCTTGATCGCCAGCGCCTTGCCTCGGGAAGGCAGGAGTTTCGTCGCCGCCAATCTGGCGCAGGCACTGGCCCAGCAGCACGGCAGTCGGGTAGCGCTCATCGACGCCGACTTGCGCGCACCGTCGCTTCATCAATTTGTGGGTGCACCCTCGACTCCCGGTATTTCCGAGTATCTGCGGGGCGAGGCTTCTGAAACCGCAGTGGTGCAGCAGAGCAACGTAGAAGGGTTGTGGTTTGTTCCCGCCGGCCACGCGGGCGATAATCCGGCGGAGCTGTTGGGCAGCCTGCGGATGTCTCAATTCTTTGATCGTCTCTCCCCCTGCTTCGACTGGATCATTGTCGATTCTTCGCCCGCCATCCCCGTTTCCGATGCCACGTTACTGGCGAGATTATGCGACGGAGTTGTTTTGGTAGTTGCCGCCGGTGCTACACCCCAGGAGATGGCATCGAAAACGCGAATCATATTCGCGGATCGCACGTTACTTGGAGTCGTCCTGAATCGCGCCGAGGATTGGTTAGAGCGATTGGCCATTCATGCGGGCGCGGGTCAGGAGCGGGAGCGCGTGGTGAGCACGGACTGACCACGATTCCAGGGCACCGACCCAATGCCGCCAACCTTCAGTGCGTATTGCCAGGCACGGCCTCTAGGAGCTGGAACCAGGCCAGGACGCGGGGCTGTAACCGCGGTGCTACGGCCAGGCGTAGTTGAAGCAGGCGCAAGCCAAGCCTGGAGGAGAAGTGATCCGGCTGTTTAAAGTTTATTACCCGCTGCGGACCCTGGTGCTCCTGACGGTCGAAGCGCTGATCGTGTGGTTCTCGTTTGTGCTGGGTACTAGAGTGCAGAACGAGGATTGGTGGCTGCTGCTGAACGTGGAAGGCGGGTATGTGAAGATTATGGGGCTTACAGGATTCGTCCTGCTGCTTTCGCACTGGCTGGATTTGTACGACTCTTCAAGTTTCAGCACCCGCGGAGACCAGACTTTTCGCATGCTGATGGTTCTGGGGTTTGTAGCCGTGGGGCTGTCCGCGGTGGGTTTTCTGTTCCCCAGCTTTCTTCCCGGAAGTGGTTCCCTCTTGACCGGGTTCGCCATCCTGTCGTGCATGCTGTTCCTCTGGCGGGTGACGTATTCGTGGCTGGTGGGGCAGCCCTACTTCCGGGAGAGGGTCTATGTGTTGGGCACGGGCGAAAGAGCGCAGCGGCTGGTGAACGGGCTGAGGCAGCGTGTCGATTTAGGGGTGGACGTGGTGGGGTGGACGGGGAATGTTGACGGCGAACTGACGACCGAGGCAGTCGCCACCCACCTGATGGGCCTGGTGCGGGAGAACCGAGTGCATCGGGTGATCGTCGCCATGC
>JASHSL010000269.1 GCA_030040855.1 Terriglobales bacterium | reverse complement strand
GGCGGGATCAAGCCCAGCGACCCACGCTATTACCGCGTCCACACGCCCTCATTCCTGATCGAGTTCGACGACACGCAGGACAATGCCAACCACATTCACTCCGTATGGCGCGACTTCAACGGTGACTTCGGAGAAGACCTGCTTCAGCAGCACTATTCCGCCAGCCACAACCAAGCAATCCTCGGGCACCGTGGAGACGGTGCTGCTCCACATCTTTGAAATGGGGGAATGGGAACGTTTTGGGCTGAGAAGACGAATTGAACACAACGTACCGATTGTTGAGCCAAGTCCCCGGACAAGCCACATCCGGTTAATTGACCTTTGTCCGCCACCCCATTACCATTCACGCCAATGGCTACGCCCTCCCAACCCGTGGGGCAGACGGTTTCCCATTACCGCATCCTCCGCAAAATCGGAGGCGGGGGCATGGGTGTCGTTTACGAAGCCGAAGACCTGAAGCTGGGTCGCCACGTCGCGCTGAAGTTTCTTCCCCACGATCTTGCCCACGACCCACAGGCTCTCAGCCGCTTCCAGCGTGAAGCCAAAGCTGCATCCTCGCTGAACCACCCAAACATTTGCACGGTCCATGAAATCGATGAGTCTGATGGACGAACCTTCATCGCGATGGAACTGCTGGAAGGGCAGACGCTCCGGCATCGGATCGCTGGCAAGCCGCTGGAGATCGAAACCGTGCTCGATCTCGGAATCCAGATTGCGGACGCTCTCGACGCGGCACACTCAAAGGGAATCATTCATCGGGACATCAAGCCAACAAATATCTTCGTAACACACCGAGCTCAGGGAAAGATTCTCGATTTTGGACTGGCGAAGATCACGATCAAGCTGGAGAGTGTTGCCCTGAGCGCCCCGACTATCGACTCGGAGGAGCATCTGACGAGTCCGGGCAGTGCGCTCGGCACAGTCGCCTACATGTCGCCGGAGCAGGTCAAGGGGAAGGAACTCGATGCCCGCACCGACCTGTTCTCGTTCGGCGCGGTGCTGTATGAGATGTGTACGGGAACACTGCCGTTTCGGGGAGACACTTCGGCGCTGATTTTCAACGCCATTCTGGAACGTGCCCCGGTAGCTCCGGTGCGGCTGAATCCCGACGTGCCAGCCGAATTGGAACGAATCGTCAATAAGTGTCTGGAGAAGGATCGCAAACTGCGATACCAGCACGCGGCTGACATCCGCAGTGACTTGCAACGGCTGAAGCGGGACACGGAATCGCACAAATCCTCGGCTGTGGTGGAGGCTGCAACGGCGGCTGCCAAAGACCGTGCCGCCGAGACAACACGGGTCGGGCCGAAGACCGCCTTGAAATCGAGTCGATTCCGGTGGGCGGTTATTGCCGCAATAGTGATCGTCATCGCACTGGGCGTGGGCGGCCGGTTGTTTTTTCCCCATAAGACCCGCGTGTTAACGGACAAGGACACCATCGTCCTCGCCGATTTCACGAATACGACCGACGACCCGGTCTTCGATGGAACGCTCCGGCAAGGGCTTTCGGTGCAGCTTGAGCAATCGCCATTCTTGAGCCTCGTTTCGGAACAGCAGGTCCAGCAAGCACTGCGCCTGATGGGCCAGCCGGATGACTCCCAGCTCACACCTGAGATTGCTCGTGACCTTTGCCGACGGACCCAGAGTGCTGCGGTGATTGACGGCTCGATTGCAAACCTGGGAACCCAATATGTCCTCGGCCTGAAGGCCATGAACTGCACGGGAGACGTTTTGGCTGAGGAGCAGGCAACGGCGGACGGCAAAGAGCGAGTCCTGAAGGCACTGGGGGATTCAGCCGCGAAGCTGCGCACTAAGCTTGGTGAGGCGCTTAGCACCGTCAAGCGCCTCGACACGCCGCTTGAGCAGGCAACTACGCCCTCGCTTGAGGCCCTTCAGGCCTACAGCATAGGACGGAGGATGATGGGGAGAGACGACTACACCGATGCCGTGCCGCTCTTGCAGCGGGCAATCCGCCTCGACCCGAATTTCGCTATGGCTTATGCAAGACTCGGGACGAGCTATAACAATCTCGGCGAGACCACTATAGGGTCTGAGAACTTGAAGAAGGCCTACGAACTGCGGGACCGGGCGAGCGAGCCGGAGAAATTCTACATCGAGTCTCACTATTATCAGATTGTCCCCGGAAACTTGGAAAAGGCCCGTCAAGTGTATGAACTGTGGGCACAGACGTATCCGCGAGAATATGTAGCGAGACTCAACTTGTCTGACATCTACGCTAACTTCGGCCAATACGACAAAGCCCTTGAAGAAGCTCGTGAAACTCTGCGCCTCAACGCGAATGGCGATGGTTATGGAATGCTTGCTAGCTCATACCGCAACCTCAATCGTTTCGAGGAGGCCCGAGCTACGGCCGAAGAGGCGCAGGCGAAAAATTTCGATTCCCCTTATCTGCATATTTTGATGTACCGACTGGCCTTCTTGCGACATGATGCACCGGGGATGGCACAGGAAGTGGCCTGGGCTGAGGGCAAGCCGGGAGTAGAGGACGTTCTTCTGGTTAATGAGGCCGAAACGGCTGCTTATTTCGGGCAGCTCCAGGCTGCTCGGGAACTTTCCCGCCGGGCAGAAGCTTCGGCGAGGCGAGCGGAAGAAAAAGAAGAAGCAGCGAGCTACGAAGCGGATGCGGCTCTGCGGGAAGGCCTCTTTGGCACCACCGGCGAAGCACGACAACAAGCGGCCGCAGCATTGGAGCTTTCAACCGGACGGGATGTGCAGTATCAAGCAGCGTTGGCGCTGGCCTTAGCCCAGGATGCAACCCGGGCGCAGCCATTGGCAGATGACTTGGACAAGCGGTTCCCAGAAGACACGATTGGCCAGTTTAACTATCTCCGCACGGCTCGCGCTCAAATCGACTTGATTCACAACGATTTTGCGAGGGCCATCGAGGCTCTTCAGCCCACTGCACCTTACGAACTGGGTTCGCCAACCGGTGTTATCTCGCTTGCTCTATATTCCGTCTACATTCGCGGAGAAGCCTATCTGGCCGCTCATCAAGGCAGTGAAGCCGAAGCAGAGTTCCAGAAAATCCTCGACCATCGCGGAGTGGTCGTGAACGAACCCATCGGCGCTCTCGCACATCTCGAAATCGGGAGAGCCTATGCGATGACAGGTGACACTGCCAAGGCGAAAGCCGCATACAATGACTTCCTCACCCTCTGGAAAGACGCCGACCCCGACATCCCCATCCTGAAAGAAGCCAAGGGCGAGTACGCCAACCTGCAATAGCCGCTCCCCGAGCTCCCCGAGAAGCCTGCTTGATTTTGCGGTGATTTGGTATATCTTAGCCTGCCTAAGCCGAACCGGGTGCCCGCGCGGATGCTGCTGGGGCTCTTGCTCCACATAAATGCGTTGACCTATGCTGGAGATTCAAACTAAACACGTGCAACCTGACATTGTGGTTCTGGAGGTAAGGGGAAGACTCACCCTTCGCGATTCGGTGATCAGATTGCTTGAGTTCGGTTTTCGGTCAGAATTTCAAGGTGTGACAATGCACCGGGCGAACGCTGTCGGCTACGACCGTCCGACGCTGTTTGTGATCGACGACTGGCGTTGAAGCACAAATGGTTCGAAACTCTCGGCGAACCAGCCGCGAGCGAAAATTCGGCCATTGAAAAGAAACCAGTTGTGAACCTTCTCGAAAACCCCCTGTGAACCACCCACGAAAAGAGGGGACTTAGAATTAACGACAGCCACACGGCTTGCCTCTTATGGCTTCTCGTACCTCCCAAAGAACGAACGGCTCTGAAACGAGGAAAAGGTTCTGCGCCAAGAACCACCCGGCTACGCCGAATACTGTCTTCGAACTCGCTTCCGACTCGTCCCGTTGCTCTGGTAAGTGACATTTTCTCTAAAGCACGTCGATGATGATGAGAGTGATGTCGTCTTGCTGGGCTGCGGATGCAGGCTGCCAGTGCCGTAGTTCAGAAAGCAATCGGTCAGACAATTCAGAAGAAGCACGAAACTGGTTCTCACGCACCACTTCTTCCAACTTGTGGTCGCCAAACGACTCGCACTTGATGTTCTCCGGCTCGATCAAGCCGTCTGTGTAGAGCAGAAAACGATCACCTGGGGCGATTGCAATCTCACAAACCGGACAGTCGCAATCCGGCACCACCCCAAAGAGAAGGCCGTTGCTCTGTATCCTCTCCAGCTTGTTTTGCCTCCAGTGCAGGAGCGGGGGATGTCCGGCAGCCGAGTACAGCGCCTTGTCGTTCTCAGTATCGAGCCATAAGTAGGCTGCGGAGACAAACTGACCGCGCTGTTGCCCGGAAAGGGCGTGTTCCACTCCGCGCAGCACTGATGGCGGATCATTCGCGCAGGACACCACCGACTGCATTGCTACCTTAATCATCGAGGCAATAAGGGCTGCTGGAACACCGTGTCCAGAAACATCAGCGACCAAGAACCCGGCCCGGTGGGGATCGATAACGATAAACCAGTAAAAATCTCCTGCGACGGCGGTCATCGGGCAATAAGCTACGCTGATTCTCATACGGCTGAGTTCGGGAATGTTGCTGGGAAGAATCGATGCTTGTATCTCGCGGGCTATGGCGAGTTCATTTTCGATAGACAGCAAGCGGCGTTCGTCAGCCAACACTTTTTCTGCTGCGACCCATCCCTGCGAGAACACAAACAGCGCAAACGCCAGTGGCTCAAGAAAGGGATAACTGCGAAGGTTGAAAAAAGTTCCGTTCAGATTGTCATGTATAACAGCAGCCGCCAAAATCAGAGTGCCCGCCGCCGAAACTCGGCTTTGAATAACCAAGTACCTTTTCCCGATGCGCGGAACGACACTCGCCGTGGCAAGGGCAAGCAGTGCGCAGATCACAAGTACATTGTTGTATAGCATGAATCGGGAGGGAGATTCACGGAACAAAACGGCACCGATTCCTGCGATAGCAATGCCAGATGCCGGAATGACCATGATCTGGAAAAGGCGGTGCAGAGTCCCGATGGTTAACTCTGCCCAAAACAACAGCGCGGGGATCATGATTATGTAGGTGATGATCCAGCCCACGAGCAAGCTGAAGGCAGATGGGACTGCCGCAAATAGGCGAACTCCATACAATGTACTGAAGATGCCAAACCACCCTAGAACTCGGCGGGCGCTACTGCCGCGAACTACAGCAATGCCGCACGCGCCAACCCCAATGAACAAAAAGATCGTGCCGAGAACGGTGACGGCGAATTCTGCTCGTTGTGTCAACACAGGTTGATGTCCCAGCGGTCTCCTTCACTTGGGATGGCTCATTACGAACATTGTCGGGTTTACGCTCCTCATCTGGTGTTGCCTCCGCGCTTCTTATACTGCGGTCTGGCCAAACAGGGACGCTGTGATGCAAAGCACAGTTCGCGTTGGACGACTGGCGCAAGCGGAAGAAGAGATACTTGGGGCACAGAAACCGAAGATCAAGGCCGCAAAGGGATCGAACTAGACAGGCAATGTCTTGGCGCACGATTGCGAAAGGTTGTTTGCCTTCCGTCGTAGCCGGAGAGGAAGTGTCCTGGTTCAGCGTGAAATGGAGAAGGAGGGTTCCCAGTTAGTGTAGATTCCGCCCCTTCGGGGCGGGGATTTTCAAGGCATAGCGGGTCTATCGTCCGATGGTCCTCTCTGTCGCGGTCGGCAAACAGCGCGAGAGCAGGTTAAGAAGGCTCCCGCGCTGTCGAACCTCGGCTCGATGAGCCCGACCAAGTTAT
>JASHSL010000268.1 GCA_030040855.1 Terriglobales bacterium | reverse complement strand
GATGGCAGCCGACGCAACCTTTCTGTCGGAACAAGTCCTTGCCTTGACTGATGGTTTCACCCACATCGCCGCTGAGGAGCACCATATCGGCCGCGTGGCAGGTCTGACAGCCTGCCTCGGCATTCTCCTTGGGGAAGAGTGGCCAGAGCCAGTGCTCGTAATTGCCATGCGCTTTTTCAACGCTCGTCGTAGCGCGCCCATTTCCCTGGTGACATGGAGAACAACCAAACTTGTTGGGGTCGTGAACTTTCAAGAGCTCCGGCTCGGGATGGCTGACGAACGCATTGGCGTATGCGTCGGGTTTCTTCTCCCCCTTTGCCATCATCGAAACCGCCGTGATCCGAAGCGGTTCGAGAATTCCCATGTGGCAGGATTCGCAGCGGTCCACAATGTTGGCCTCGGCCACATTGATCTGCACAATTTTGGGATCCCATTCGGCGGTTTTCTTTTCCAGTCCTTCGATCTGTGCCGGCGTGAGATCCACCATGTGCTCGTTTACGTAGGCCGACATCTTGGTGCTGGCTTCGCCCACCGGCTTCAGCACCTCGCCCAACTCTGCGTTCAACTTGGTTCGTTCATCCCGGAGCGCGTTATAGGTTTCTTCGAGCTGGGCGAAGTTGTACTGCTCGCGGCGGCCGTCGGAATACTGAACGGTGGAAAGCTTCTCTTTGTAGTAGCGGATCTCGTTTTGTTTGCGTTGCTTGCCGGACGCGCTCGTGTCGGTTTCCATCTCGTAGGTCAGAGCGTTGACGTAAGCGCGCCGGTCGGTAAACACATTCTGCACCGCGAGAATTGTGACGCTCAGATCGCTGATCTGCTTCTGCAGCTGCTCCCGGCGCGGCTTGGCCGTTTGGTAAGCCTGCTGGTACGCCGCCTCCAGTTGGCGGTACTCGGAATTCTGCTCGACGTCGCGCTCGGATTTTGCCGATTTCGACTCCCCCGTCTTCAAGAAAACAAGGTAGCGCTGCTTCCACTCGTACTGAAATGCCTTCCACGGGCGCTGGCCATAGGTTTCGTCCCACAACGCCCAGAAAAGCGTCGCTATCAGGATGGCCATGGAAATTACGTAGTAGGAGGCGTAAGACTTCGTGACTATCGGATCTTGCTCCGGGATGGGTTGTTCAGGCACCAGATTCTCCCAGACAATCGTCGATGGTTGCGCGCGCGCCGTTCACCCTAGTTCGAGAGGTGGACGGCTGACCGGGGAACACGAATGATGGTTTCACACGTTGAACCATGGCGTGATCCAGACGTACTTGATGTGCCAAAGTAATCGCAACAGGATCTTGCAGGGCAACGCAATCATGGTGAGCAGGAAAACCATCATGATGTTGTACTGCAGAAAGCTCATGCGCTGATAGTCCTTCGCTTTGTACCGGCGGAACAGACCGTGCACAATGAACCCGCCAATCAGGAAATAACCTCCGACCACGATCGCCCCGAAAATGCCCTTGCCGAGATTCGAGGTAATGCCAAAAATATCGGGTAAGTCCCGGTTCACTTCGTAAATCAGGCGATTGTGATCCCAGGTCTGTCCCGGCCAGAACCACTGCCAACCCGGGCCGCGAATGAACGTCCCGATGATGATCATCGATACCCACAAAATGATGAAGCCGAACAAAAACGTGCCGATGGCAAACTTGCGTTGCTTCCAGGTGTAATAGCCGCTCCCCAAAGGGTTGGTATCGATGTAGGGGATGACCATGAGGCCGATGATGATGAGCGTCGGCATGACCACGCCGGCGATCCAGGGATCGAAATAGACCAGCATTTCTTGCAGTCCCAGAAAGTACCAGGGGGCTTTCGCCGGATTCATGGTAAGGTTCGGATTGGATGGTTCTTCGAGCGGCGCATACAAGGTAATCGACCATACCATCAGAATGATGGTTACGATGATGGCGGCGAGGAATTCAATTCGCAGGAGAAAGGGCCAGACGTGCACTTCTTTCTGCCACCCCGGGCGGAAAGGCCACGTCGTACGGTGGTGAGTCTTGGCCATTGCCGGCTGGGTCTCCAGCTCGGCGATCAGCTCGTCATTGCCCTTGGCCTGCTTCCACGCCAGGAAGATATAAAACATCAAGAGCGGAATCAGGGCTACGATCGGGACATTGTCGGGTGCGGAAACGATCTCCCAAAGTTGATGCCAATCCATAAGCACTCCGAATCAGCAAGTTGTCGCGGCGCGCGATGGGGCGTTCCCGTGCGCCGAATTGCAAACGCTGGGCAGGGATGCTCCTCCAGCAAGGCGCAGCAGCATCCGTCTCAACCCTCAAGTCACAGCTGCCGACAGAACCCGAACTATTCCACTCGTCTGCGCGGCTTGTCGGCTTCCTCGCTCAACATCACCGGGGCTGGTCCGGAAATTCCACCGTCCTTTCGCACGCGCCAGAAATGGACGATCATCAAAACCGAGGCCACGATTGGAATGCCAATGCAGTGCCAGATGTAGGAACGTAGAAGCGCGTTGGCATCGACAATCGATCCCCCCAGCAATCCGAAACGCACGTCGTTATAGGGGGTCATGCCCAGTTGTTTGCCGAACGGACCTTCATGCCCGAGCAGCGGAGTGGCGCGCGCCATGTTGGTACCGACCGTCACGGCCCAGAATCCCAGCTGATCGTCCGGTAGGAGATAGCCGGTAAAGGAAAGCAGAAGCGTGAAAACCAACAGCAGCACGCCGATATTCCAGTTGAACTCGCGTGGCTTCTTATAGGAACCGGTCAGAAACACACGGAACATATGCAGCCACACTGCAATCACCATCAGGTGTGCGGCCCAGCGATGCATGTTGCGCAGCAACTTGCCGAAAGGGACGTCATGCTCGAGATACAAAACGTCGCGGAAGGCCTGCACTTTGCTCGGGTGGTAATAGAACATCAGAAGGACGCCGGTGAAGGTAAGCACGACAAACAAATAGAAGGTAATGCCCCCCATGCCCCAGGTGTAGCTGTAACGAACTGCGTCACGGTTGATCTTGGCGGGGTGGAGATGCAGGAAGACGTTCGAGAGCACTCCGAGCGCACGGTTCCGCGGCGTGTCATCGTGCTTGTGGCGAAAGATCGAAGTGTAAACCTGGGTCTTGGTCGGATCTTTCAGTCCTTGAACTTGCTCCTTGATCTTGGCTGGCATTTCGGTCTTAAGAGATCGGACATCCTCTTTGACCCCAGCCTTCACCCGCTCGAGCAAGCCAACTCGATTATCGTTCTTGCCGTTTTCCTTTGCTTCCGGCATTTTCAATTCCTTCCCAACCCGTTAAAAACTCGCTTACGGTCTCCTCTTAGAGGACGCTGGCCGCAAATCGCAGCACTACGACACCGAGAGGTACGCCCCGTCGTCGTTGAACTGACTCGGCTGCCCCTTGGGCCACTGATAGAGCTTTGAAACGTCAACCAGAATCTGACCATCCGGGGCCCTTTCCACGTGCGCTCGATCCATGGGCCGCGGGGCAGGTCCCTCAAAGTTGATGCCCTCGCTATCGTATCCGCTGCCGTGGCAGGGACACTTGAATTTGTTCTCACTTGGTTTCCAGTCCGGGGTGCAGCCCAGGTGGGTGCAGCGGGCGTAGATCACGAAGAGCCGATCGGGGGTGCGATCCACCCAAATGCGGTACTTCTGCTGCCATTTGGTATCAACCCCCAGGCCATACTCCTCGGGATAACCGATCTTGAAGCTGGTGGCAGGTTCAAACAGAGTGCGAGGTAAGAAGAAACGGAAGAAAGCAAGAAACCAGGCTGTCAGGAATGCGGCCACCGATGCCCACACCATTCGCCGGCGTCCGCGATTCACCTCACTATCCTCGGGACCCACGGCCGCGACTCCTCCAGCGGCTGCTGCCCTCGATGTCCCTACCGCAGGAGTTCCCACGTATTTTGTGGATTCGCCAGCGCGCGCGACGGAAGCGGCGGCTGAGGCGGCGACCGCGGAGGCAGGAGGCCGAGCCGCCGGAGTCGCAGCTGCGGCGGCAACAGGAGCGGGGGCGGGCGCAGCTGCGGACGGTTCGCCGAGCAGAGCCGTGATTTCAGCTTCGGTAAGGGCAGGCAGGCCTTTACGGTTACGCCGGGCCTGCTCGGCAGCAATGGCAGACTTGCTCCACTTCTTACCCTGCGCAACCCATTTGGCAACTTCCTCGCTGATGTTGCCGTTTCCCCCAGTGGCGGCCGCCACCGTCGACACGGGACCGGCGGGAACGACCGGAGCGGCCGGGGCAGCGGTTGGAGCGGCCGGGGCAGCGGTTGGAGCGGTCGAAGCGCCAGCAGGGGCAGGAGTTCCGCCGGCTTCCCAAGGCATCGGCTGGCCGGTCTTCAAGGCCTCAATGTCCGCATCCGTCAGTAATGGCAGGCCCTTTCGTTGACGGTAGGCCTGTTCCATGGCAATGACCGAATTATTCAGCGCCTTCCGCGGCCATGGTGGAAGGTGCCCAAGGACTCCATGGCGAACGCCTTCGGCCGATTCATCTGCCATCCCGTGGTCCCCCGTTCTTTCCAGAGCCCGCTGAGATGCCGTCGATCCTAGAACCTACAGTTGGCCCCGGATTCTCCGAACTGCAAATATGTTGCGTCGCACAGCGCCGCCGTCCTCAGGAAACGCTCGCGGCCAAGCCGTTGCCAGGAGTATCGTTGGCGCAATCCTCTGCGACGGCGAACGGTTGCGCCGTATATGGCCTGCTTCGATGATCGAGCACTCCCAGCACCAAATCCGCCAAAGCCGCAATGAAGGTTGGCGAATTGTTGAGCCCTTCGGTCATTTCAAAGCGGGTAATGCCAAGAGCAGCGGCCTCCTGGCGGGCATGGCAATCAATTTCCCCCAGAGTCTCGACATGATCCGAAACGAACGAGACAGGAACAACACAGACCTCGCCCACGCCTGCTCGGGCCAGATCACGCAGAGTCTCGTGCAAGGAAGGTCCTATCCACTTGCTCGCTCCCACCTTGCTTTGGAAGCACAACCGATACCGATTCTGCCAGCCACCACGTTCGATGAGCAGCCGGACCGTCTTTTCAATCTGTTGCTGGTACGGGTCACCTCTTTCAATCACCGCCACAGGAACGCTGTGGGCACTGAAAACCAGTTCTACCCGACTCGGATCAGGAAAGCGGGTAAGAGCCTCATTGACTCTCTCGCTCAAC